>NZ_DAHVSH010000140.1:0-22269 GCF_027324685.1 Haloactinopolyspora sp. | reverse complement strand
GAGGGTCACTCACGGCCACTGTCGCGCCTCGTGTGCCAGGTCGGGCACGCCGGCCATGTCGCTGGCCACCAGCGATGTCGCTGATTCGCCTTTGCAAGGCGGACATCGACCATCGCGTCATGAGACTCTCGGGAACCGCTGTCGTGCTAACGCTGTTGCTAACACCCACTGTGGACGGCGGCAGACGTCGACAGTCGGCCAGGACACGAAGCCCCAGCTCAAGCAGAAGTTGACGACGGTCATCGACCCGTCTGGACACGGCATATCGGCCTACGGATCAGAAGGTTAGGGGTTCGAATCCCTTCGGGCGCGCACCACAAAGCCCCAGGCCAGCCACCCACCAGCCTGGGGCTTTCGCATGTCGAGCCGAAAGCACCCGCGTCCAGGCAAGATCATGAGGCGTCTACGGCGCTACAGCGCCGCAAACTGCCCATGATCGCCCACCCAGCACGTTCTCACCGCGCTACGACCGGATGATCACCCGGAATGCCTCGGCGAATCGGCCGGCGGGCAGGCCGCCGCGGGCGGCAACGGCGGCGAAACGGTCCCGGTTGAGCTGTTCGCCGGTTTCCGGCTGGCTTCGATGCGCCGCCAGGGCTGCGAGCTTGCGATCGAAGGTGTCGGTGATGTCCACGTAGCGGTCCGGGTCGGGGCTTTCGCTGAACCACACCTCCGAGACCGACCACGGCTCCAGATCAGCCAGGTCAGGATGGACGTACGGATTCATGGCATCCGGATAGACCGCACCCGCCGTGGCCTCGCCGACCGCCGCGTGATCCGGATGATCGGCGTCGCGGAGGCCCCAGGTGCGCGTCGGCGAGCTCGTGACCACCCGGTGCGGACGAACTCGCCGGATGGTGGCGGCGATGTCGCGGCGCAGGTCCAGCGTCACCGTCACCCGGCCGTCCGCGTAGCCATCCAGGAACTCGACCTGCTTCACGCCGACCGCTTCCGCCGCCGCGCGCTGTTCGTCCGCACGGAGCTGCTGGATTCGATCACGCGGTTCACCGGCGCCGGCCTCGCCCCGGGTGACGACGAGGTAGGACACTTCGACGCCGTCGTCGACCCATTGCGCGATGGTTCCCGCGGCGTTGAAGTCGACGTCGTCGGGGTGGGCGAACACGGCTAGGGCACGGGTCATTTCAACGCTCCTGCGGTCAGGCCATCGACGATGCGTCGCTGGAAGATCAGCACGCCGATGACGAGGGGGATCGTGACGGCCACACCGGCGGCCATCTGGGTACCGAACGGCTGGTCGTACTTGTACTGGCCGGTGAACAGCGCCGTGATGACGGGAGCAGTGCGCATGTCCTTCTCGTTGGTCACCGACAGCGCGATGATGAACTCGTTCCACGCGGCGATGAACGTGAGGATCGCGCTGGTGAACACCCCGGGCATCGCGAGCGGCAGGATGATCTTCCGGAACGCCTGCCATTTCGTACAGCCATCGACTTGCGCTGCGCCCTCCAACTCGAGGGGCATCTGCTTGAAGAAGGCGGTCAGGTTGAACACCGTCAGCGGCAGCGCGAAGCTCATGCACGGCACGATCAGCGCCTGGTAGGTGTTGATCCAGTCCAGCGAGACGAACAGCCGCAGCAGGGGAACCAGCAGCGAGATGCCCGGAAACATCGACGTGGCGATGATCACCGCCAGCACGACGTTCTTGAACCGGAACTCCAGCCGGGCGATCGCGTAAGCGGCGGTGATGCCGATGGCCAGCGTGAACACCGTCGTCGTTCCAGCCACGATGAAACTGTTGAGCAGGGCTCGGGCGAAACCGTTCGTCGCCGAGAAGGCGGCCTGGAAGTTCTGGAACGAGATCGGGTTCGGAAAGGGTGTCGTCGCGAACTGGTCTGAGGGCCGGCGCAGGCCGCTGACCACCATCCAGTAGAAGGGCGCCAGGCAGTACAAGACGATCGCGCCGATGCCGACGTAGGACAGAAGGCGGCCGTAGCGCCTGGCCGTGGCCGTGGCCGTGGTCGTGGTCGTCGCCATGGTCATCCCCGGCCCTTGAGCCCGCGCCCGACGAGATCGGCGCCGAGCATCTTGACGAAGACGAACGCGATCACCGCCACGTAGGCGAACAGGACAGTCGAGTAGGCCGCCGCCGGCCCGTACCGCACGTTGGACAACTCGAACTGGGCGAGCATGGACAGCGTCTCGACCGAGTGCTTGTTCGCACCCACGAGCACGAATGGCAGGTCGAACATCTTCAGCGCGTCGAGCATGCGGAACAGCACGGCGACGACCACGGTCGGTTTGATCAGCGGCAGCGTGATCCGCCAGAAGGTGGTGAACGGACCGGCGCCGTCCACCTTCGCCGCCTCGTAGACCTCCTTCGGCACGACCTGGAGTCCCGCCAGCACGATGAGGCCGATGAACGGCGCGGTCTTCCAGATGTCCGCGACGAGCACAGCGGTGAACGGCGCGGAGATGAAGCCGAAGATCGTGGAGTTGTCCGCGGTCCAGATGATCTCCGCGTTCAGCACCGTGTTGGCGATGCCGTCACTTTCGAAGATCCACTTCCACATGAGACCCGAGATCGCCGTCGGGATGGCCCACGGAACGAGCACGCTCACCCGCACCAACGCGCGAGCCCGGAACGCCTTGTTCATCACCAACGCCATGGCCACGCCCAGCGCGGTCTCGACGACGACGCCGATGACGGTGAAAAGCGTGGTGTTCATGAAGGCGTTGCGGAAGGCCTCGCCGGAATCGCCGACGAAGAGCCCGACGTAGTTGCCCAGCCCGAGCGACTCGGTCTTCTCGAGCATCCCGGTCTGCGGGTTGATCTGGTCGGCCACCTCGACGAAAGAGAGCCGGAGCGCGGCGACGATGGGGTAGCCGGCCACCAGCGCGAGTGTGAGCAGCGCCGGCAAGAGCATGTAACCGGCCGTCCAGGAGTCGCCGGTTCGCTTGGTGAGCCGCACCGCGCGCCGTTTCGGCGCGGCCATGGTGATCGTCACGTTCGTCCTTTCCACCTGACGGGGAGGTCAGGTCCGACGACCCGACCTCCCCGTACGGCCACTACTGGTCGACGATCTCGCTGAGGCGGTCCTGCAGGTCGGACAGGGCCTGCTCAGCGGACTTCTCGCCGGTGAGGGCGGCAGTGACCTCTTCCTGGATCGCGGCGGTGCCGTCGCCGTAGTGCACGATGGACGGGCGCGGCTGCGCGTTCTGCAGACCCTCCTTGAGCATCGGCAGGAAGGCGAACTGGTCGATCAGCTCAGGGTCGTCGTACATCGCGCCGTAGGCCGGGGTCTGTGACGACTCGACCAGCAGGTGCTGGGCCACGTCCTGGCTGGTGATCCACGTGATGAAGTCCAACGCGGTCTTCTTGTTCGTGGCGAAACTGCTGATGGCCAGGTTGTTGGCGCCGATGGTCCCGTGGCCGTACCCGGTCGCTCCGGGGATCGGCGCGATGTCGAACTTCCCCGCGACCTGGCTGGACCCGTCGGTCTCGTTGGCCAAGGCGTACACGTAGGACCAGTTGCGGTGGAACAGCAGCTTGCCGGCCTGGAAGGCGCGGCGGCCGGCTTCCTCGTCCCAGGTGATGGCTTCCTTGGGGATGCGCCCGGAGGCGAATCCGTCGACGAGGAAGTCCAGCCCGGCCTTGGCCTCGGGCGTCGTCAGCGTCGGCTGACCGTCGGAGCCGACGACGGAGCCGCCGGCGGAATTGACGGCTTCGGAGAAGTTGACCGTCAGCCCTTCGTACTTGTTGAACTGGCCGCCGTAACAGTCGACGCCCTCGGCTTCGGGGAGCTGCAGTACGGCGTCGCAGGCGGCGACGAGCTCGTCCCACGTCGTCGGCGGCTCCAGGCCGGCCGCGTCGAGCAGGTCCGTCCGGTAATAGAGCAAGCCGGTGCCGCCACCCCAGGGCGCTGCATACATCTTGTCGAAGTACTTGGTGCCCTCGACCAGGGACGGGACGATGTCCGAGGTCGGCAACGCGCCTTCGGGCAGCTCATCCACCCAGCCGTTGGCCGCGAACTCCGCGGTCCAGACGACGTCGAGCGCGATCACGTCGAACGCATCGGACTCGGTCTGGGCGTTCTGGATGAGCTGCTGTCGCTGACCGTCGGCCTGCGCGGGCAACTCGACGAGGGTCACCTCCTCGTCGGGGTGCGCGGCATTCCACTTGTCGAGCAGTTCCTGCAGGACGCCGCTCGAGTCCTTGCCGTTGGCGAAGGTGATCGGCCCTACGCCTTGTGCTTCCGCGGCAGGCGACGCGTCCGGAGCACTCGACTCCGAGTCCGACCCGCATGCGGTCGCCACCAGGGCGATTGCGGCCAGGGCGGCCGCGTGACGGTATTTCACGGGATTACCTCCAGGTAGGCGGGGTCGGCGAGCGTTCGGCCCCGGACGTCATGCACGGACAAGCGGTACGTGCCGGGTTCGTCGACGGCGACGACGGCGTCGAACCGGGCGGGTCGGCCGCGGCCCACACCGAGGGGGACGGTCATGACGTGCTCCCCGGATGACGAGGTGACCTGCAGCCGTACCGGACCCCGAGCCGGTGCGCCGGTGCTCACCTCCACGTTGCGGGTGGCACGCACGGTGGGATGGGAGACCTGGGTAGCCTGCCGGCCGGTGGCGAGCCACTCCGGCGCGGTGTGGATCGTGCGCCCATCACGGGTGTACAGGACGAGCTGCGCGAGTTGGGTGGTGCCCGGCTCCGGCGACGAGAAGGCCAGCGGGAGGCGGGTACCGGAGGCCACCTGGACGCCTTCGAGGTAGAGCTCAGCCCGTTGGAGCTCACCCGGTACCCGGTCCACCCGCGCGACGCCGTCGTCCAGCAGCAGCCGGGGCCTGGGCTCCGGCCGGACGGCACCGGTCAGTTCGGCCAGCTCCTGGTAAGAGCGGGTGGGGATGGCGGGGTACTCCAGCAGCGTCCAGCCGTGCCACGAGTCGTCCGGCTCGTCCTCGGACCACAGGAACCACGCCAGGCCGGACACATAGGGCCGCTGTGCTGCCAACTCGAAGGCCCGGCGCAGGTAGAACGCACGCCGATCGTCGGGCACCTCACCCATCCACGTCGGGACCGCGGAGTAGGCGAACTCGCCCAGGTAGATCTGCTTGTCACCATCGCCCTGGCGCACCATCTCCGAGTACAGGCGGTCGATCCCGAGGAAGTTGTCGTCGAACTCGCCGCCGGCCGCGTTCTCGCGCACCTTGGCCGGGTCGTGGTTGTCCGGGTGCCGGTCGTCGGTGTAGGGATGCGCGCCCATGACGTCGAAGAAGTTGCGGTGACGCTGCGCATCCGGGTAGGTCCGGAGGGCGGCGTAGACCTCACGGACGAAGCCGGGGTCGATCCGGGTCGTGCCACCGAAGACGACGGATGCGTCTGGATCGGCACCTTTGACGGCCAGGTAGCCGGCGCGGAGCAACTTCGCGTAGTCGGCTGGATCCTCGACGGGCTTGTAGAAGTCGCGCCAGTTCTCTTCGTTCCAGATCTCGTAGCTGTCCACCTGGCCGCGGTATCGAGTGGCCAGGGTCGTCACGAAGCTCTCGAAGTGCGCGAGTTCCTCGGCGGTCCTGGTCGGTGGATACCAGATGCGCTCGTCGTAGCTGGGCACCGTGTCGACGAGGTCGGGGTGCACCCAGTCGGGCGTGGAGTTGATGTGGACGGCGGTCGTGATGCCGCGCCGCTCGGCCTCCTCGAAGTAGTGATCCAGGTGCGACCAGTCGCATTCGTCGGGCTGGGAGCACAGCCCGGTCCACGAGGCGACGATCTGCGCCCGGTGCACCTTCGCCTCGGCCATTTTGTCCAGGACGGCATGCAGGTTGTCCGCCGGTGGATAGACGAAGGCGACCGCGAGATCTCGCACCTGCCGGGGCGAAACTCGTTGGTCTCGCGCCGGCACGGCGATGCCGACGCCGGCGCTGTCGGGGCTCGGTCCGGTGCGTACCGCTTTCACCGGTGAAGCGGGCTCGATGGCCTGAGCATGCCAGGCCGGCGCGAGTCCCAGCGCCAGCAGAGCAGCCACCAGTGGAACATGCTTTCGCATCGCGATCTCCTGTTTCTGCAGGTCACTGTGCGTACGCGGTCAGCACGACGGGGCCGCGGGCCATTCGGCCAGCGGATCCGGCTGGGTGAAGTGGTTCAGTCCTGGCTGGGCATCGCTCGTGTCGGCCACGTGATGCTCGTCGGCGCCGGACCCGTGGAGTCGCGGACGACGAGCTGCGTGTCGACCTCGACCGTGCCGATGTCGCTCTTGTCGGCGGATTGCAACATGCCCACGAGCAGGTCGACCGCGAGCGAGCCGATCTCATCGACCGGGATCCGTACCGTGGTCAGCTGCGGGCGGGTGACGACCGCCAGGTACGTGTCGTCGACGCCGACCACGCTGATGTCGTTCGGCACCGACAGACCGCGATGACTCAATTGCATCTGCAGCCCGACTGCGGTCATGTCGTTGTTCGCGATGGCCGCTGTCACGCCGTGGACGGCGACCAGGTCGGCCGCCTGTACGCCACCTTCGATGGATTGGGGGAACGGGCCGAGCTCCACCAGCTCCATGCCGAGTTTCTTGCATGCGGCACGTACCGCCGCGCGACGGTGTTGGTTCGACCACACCGTGCGGGGCGCGTTGATGTAGGCGCACCGGGTGTGCCCGAGCGCATACAGATGCTCGACCGCCTGCCGCATGCCGTCCTCACTGGAGGCGACCACCGCCGGCGCTCCAGGGGCTGCGCGATTGACGAAGACCGTGGGCACGCGGTCGGCGATGCTCGCCAGCGTCTCGCCCGGCAGTCGCGAGGACCAGAAGATCAATCCGTCGACCTGTTTCGCCATCATGGCGACGGCTTCGGTCTCTTCACCGGGCCGCGCGTCGCTGTCGGCGAGGTACACGCCGTAGTTCCGCGAACCGGCCCGCCGCTGGACGGCCTTGATCATCGGCGGGAAGAACGGATTGACGATGTCGGGCACGATCAAGCCGATGGATCCGGTCCGGCTCGACCTGGGTGCCGGAACAGGCGCGTACCCGAGCCGCTCGGCGACTTCCAGCACGCGGCTGCGGGTCGCGGCATTCACCCGATCGGGCGCTCCGAAGACCCGCGAGACCGTCGCCTTGGAGACGCCCGCTTCGGCCGCCACATCGGTGATCGTCACCGCCATCTGGCCTCCCTCTGTTGGCTAGAGACTGCACCAAGCCCGGATTCAAGTCAACACTTTTCTGAAACTGTTGGTAACGTTGCGGAAACTTCACTGAGCCTTACGCGTCAAAGGAGTGCCGCAGGTGCAGATCACCGACGTGTCGCTGCTGGTCATCCCAGACGGGGGACAAAACATGCTCCTGGTGGTGGTCGACACCGACGAGGAACTCTACGGCGTCGGGGAGGTCGGCGTGCGCACGTCGCCCGAGGTGTCGCGGGCGGTGGTGGACAGGATGCGAGACCTCCTGATCGGCTCCGATCCCGGCCGCATCGAGCATCTCTCGCAGGTGATGTCGCGCAGCGATTTCTTCCCGGCCGACCGATCCACGACCTGCGTCATCTCCGCGATCGACATCGCATTGTGGGATCTGCTCGGCAAGGTGCACGACGTACCGGTGCACAAGCTCATCGGCGGCCGGGTGCGCGACCACGTCACGTGCTACGCGCACGTCCATCCCGAAGGGCCGGACACCCAGGCAGTCGTGGACAGCTCGCTACAGCTCGTCGCCGAAGGCTGGCGGTATCTGCGACTCGTCGTCCCCACCTCCGGCTCGATTCTCGAACCTCGCCAGGCCATGCGTACGGCCATCACGCAGTTCCATGCCGTACGGGAGGCCGTGGGGGACGAGATCGAGCTCATCATCGACGCCCACACCCGATTGGACCTGCCCGAGGCAGTGACCCTGTGCCGGGAGCTCGAGCCGGCCCGGCCGTACTTCGTGGAGGACCCGCTTCGCTGCGAGAACCTCGACGCCTACCGGATGCTGCGGCTGCGTACGGGCGTACCGCTGGCGGCCGGCGAGCAACTCAGCTCGAAGTGGGAGTTCCGGGCCCTGATCGAGGGTGACCTCATCGATTACGCCCGCGTGGACCTCGGCATCGTCGGCGGCATCACCGAGGCCCGCAAGATCGCCGGTCTGGCCGAGACGCACCACGTCAAGATCGCCACGCACAACCCGCTCGGGCCGGTCTCGGCGGCTGCGGCCCTACAGTTCAACCTCGCCTGCCCCAACTTCGGCGTGCAGGAGATGCCGCCTGGGTCCGGCGTCGTCAACGGCGCGCTCGTGCCTGGAGACCGGCCTGGCCTCGGGATCGACACGGACTGGAGAGCAGCCGCCGCCGATCCCGTTCCATGGCGAACGCCGCGGGTGAAACGTCTCGATGGGACCTTCACCAACTGGAGCCTTGCACTCCTGCGCCTGGCCGGCCTGTGACCGGCGTCGCGCTGCACGACGTTGTCGGGGCCCGGGCCGAGCCATGAAGCTCCGTCCGGGCCCCGCGCCAAACCGTCAGCGCTGCCAGATGCGGACGTAGTCGATCGCCTTCTGCGCCGACGCCGTCTGCGCCACCGGCTGGTAGCCCGACCTCGCGTACACGTAGAGGTCTTCGATGACGTAGGTGTCCTCCGACGGGGCTCCGGCGACGTCGCACACCAGCTCACCGTCGATGTAGAACTTGGTGCCGCTCGCGGAGATGTCGGCGCCGTAGGTGTGGAAGTCCGCACCCGGGTCGAAGTCCAGATTCACCTGACACCCGCCGCCGGCACCGACGTGCGACGTCAGGTAGAGCGTGCGCGGGTTGTCGCTGTACTGCTCGTAGACGTCGGTCTCTTGCCAGGAGTTCACGCCGTCGGCCTGCCAGGTCCAGAACGCCGGCCAGAAGCCGCGCTGGTCCGAGACCGGGTCACCGTCGGCGTCGACCACGTTGAAGGTCAACTTCGCGCGCGACTCGATGAAGCCGTACCGGAAGGTGAACCCGTCAGAGCCGTTCGAGCTCAGCAGGCACGACGTCCAGTCGTACACCTCACCGGACGGTGAGGTGTACTGCTCGCGCTTGGCGGTCATGGTCACGACGCCGTTGCTTTCCGTGCAGTTGCGATCCAGGTTGTACTCCATCTGCTGATTGCCTTTGTTGCCACGGCCGTTGTCGGCCAGGGCACTGGAGTGCCCCCGCCACTTCGTCCCCCAGTCCACGGCGGTGCCGTTGAACTCGTCCCACCACTGAAGGTCCCAACCGGACCCGGCACCCACGGGCTGCACGCCGGCCGGCGGTTCGTCGCTGCCGCCCTGGTTGCCGCCGGGTGCGACGTCGAACGTCACTGGCGCAGCAGCCACCAGCTTCGCTCCGAACGTGATGGGCTGGTCCGCGGTCGGCGACTGCGCGTCCCGGCCGACGGCCTGCAGGGTCACTGCGTTCGTGACCGTGTACTGGACGTCGTCGGCCGCGGATGCAGGCACCTGACTGAGCAAGGCGACGAACAATGCGGGCACGCTCGCCACCCGCGTGATCCGGCGCATGGACTACCTCCTTGGTGAGGCGGTTGGGGTGCCCTAACGATGGAGCCGCCGGTCATCCGGGTCAACTGGTTTCTGCAATCTTCTGGAAACTTGACTGAAACTGTTGCCGACCTGATGGTCACTGTGGCAGGGTCAGGATGTCGGGTTCGGGAGGAGTAGGCGTGAAGGTCCTCATCACCGGAGGATCCGGTCAAGTGGCCGGTCAACTCCTCCCGGGACTCGTCGGGCGCTACGACGTCCGCGGGTGTGATCTGGTGGATGGTGACCTGTCCGATGCCCACACCGCGGCCAAGCTCGTCGACGGCGCCGACGCTGTTGTCCATCTGGCCGCCGTGCCTGAGCCCGACGCGTCGTGGGCGGACCTCATCGGTCCCAACATCCGAGCCGTGACGAACGTTCTCGCCGCTGCAGGCCGGGCGAAGGTGGTCCTCGCCAGTTCGATCCACGTGATGGGGCTGCACCGGGGCCGCCCGGTCGAGCCGCACTGGCCGCCCGCACCGTGCTGTGCCTACGGCGCCACGAAGGCTTTCGCCGAGGCCGCCGCCCGTGCTCACAGCCATCGCCACGGCAACTCGGTCATCTGTCTGCGGCTGGGCGCGACGACCCCCACACCGCAGGCGGGCCAGTCCGCCGGAGCGTGGCTGGCCCCGGCGGACCTGCAGCAACTCGTGGTCTGTGCGCTGGAGACGCCGGTGCGGTTCGGGATCTACCACGGCGTGTCCGCCAACTCCGCTCGCGAGTGGTCGACAACCAACGACATCGGCTATCGACCGGTCTGCGATGCCGCGACCCACCCCGACCCGTCGTCCTCCGCCGGCGTATGGGAACCGTGCCAACCGGAAAGGGAGCTGTGATCACCACCTTCGTCGCCGAGACCGACCTCACCGAGGAGCAGGATGCTCAGCTGCGTCAGCTTCTCGCGATCGGCTTCCCGGAGCGCGCGAGCCACTTCGAACGTCAGTCGTGGTGGCTGGCCCGCCCGCAGTGGCGGCTGTGGCTCAGTGACGACGACGGCCGGCCGCTCGCTCACCTCGGCATCGAGCGGCGCCGCATCGGCGTCGGCGACCACGACGTGTACGTGGCCGGCGTCGGGCACGTCTGCACCCATCCGGATCAGCGCGGGCGAGGCCTCGGACGGGAATTGATGCACCACCTACGCGCGGTCATGCCCGCACCGGTGGGCTTCCTCACCTGCGGCCGGCACGTCGTCGGCTTCTACGAAGCCGCCGGCTGGCGTGAGGTTCCCGGTCCGGTGGAGATGACGAACGTCTATACCGGCGAGCGCATGGTCTCGACGTCTCACCCGCCCATGGTCCTCGGGGACGGATTTCCCGCGGGCAGCCCCATCGACTTACGGGGGCTGCCGTGGTGAGCGATGCCGCGGCCGCAGCGGTGCACCGGCTGCTGCCCGAGCATCACGACCAGCTGAGCCTGATCGAAGCGCCGGGCGACGGTGACTCGTTCCGGATCGAGGGGACGACGATCACGGGCACCTCGCCCAGCGTGCTGCTGACCGGGGTCCACTGGTATCTCACCAGAGTGGTCGGCGTCAGCGTCGGTTGGCCGGGCGACAGCCTGAACCGCCTGCCACGCCACCTCCCGGCGTCCCCGCTCATCGTTCGCGAAGCCGTCGTACGACACCGCTTCGCCCTCAACGACACCGACGACGGATACTCCGGGCCGTACCGTGACTGGCGCACGTGGGAGCGCCACCTCGACCTGCTTGCCCTGCACGGCATCAACGAGGTGCTGGTGACGGTCGGTACCGAGGAGGTGTACCGGCGCGCGTTCGTCGAGCTCGGCTGTGCCGACGAGGACCTCCGCGCGTGGATGCCGTCGCCCGGTCATCAGCCGTGGTGGCTGTTGCAGAACATGTCCGGCTACACCGGGCCGGTCTCGCCCGAACTGCTGGAGAGCCGGGTCGAGCTGGCGCAGCGCATCGTGTCGCGGCTCCGGTCGCTGGGGATGACACCGGTGCTGCCGGGCTACTTCGGCACGGTGCCACCCGGTTTCGCATCCGAGGCCAGGGTGATAACGCAGGGTTCTTGGGTCGGGTTCCAACGTCCCGACTGGCTCGATCCCCGCGATCCCATGTTCGAGCGGGCGGCCGAGGCGTTCTACCGGCACCAGATCGAGCTGTTCGGCGAGACGTCCATGGTCAAGATGGATCTTCTGCACGAGGGCGGCACCAGTGGCGACGTACCGCTGGGTGATGCCGTCCGGCGCGTGCAGGCGGCCCTGCGCAAGGCTCGTCCAGGCGCGACGTGGGTGGTCTTGGGCTGGCTGGACAATCCGGTACGCGAGCTGCTGGAGGCAGCCGACGGCCTGCTCATCGTCGACGGTGTTGCTGATCGGCACCCCGGCTTGGACCGCGACGCGCAGTGGAACGGCGTCCACTACTGTTTCGGCACGATCCCCAACTTCGGCGGCCACACGACCATGGGAGCCAACACCGGCGTCTGGGTCTCGCGGTTCCCCCGATGGCGCGATGGCCGATCGCTGGACGGCATCGCCTACATGCCCGAAGGCACCGGCACCAACCCTGCCGCTTTCACGCTCTTCACCGAGCTTGCGTGGCATGACGACCGCATGGATCACGCCGAGTGGTTCGCCGCCTATGCCCACCGTCGGTACGGCGGAGCCGATCCGCACGCGGCCAGAGCCTGGGAGATCTTGCGTCGAACCGCCTACGACCTGCCGGCGGACGGTTGGAGCGAACCACAGGACAGCCCGTTCCTCGCCCGGCCCACGCTCGATGCGGCCAACGTCGCGACCTGGTCGCCGCCGGCACCCCGCTACGACCTCACGGCTTTCGCCGCGGCGCTGGGTGAACTCCTCCAGGTCGACGCCGATCTTCGTGGCACCTCGGCCTACCGATTCGACCTGGTGGACGTGGCGCGCCAGTCCCTGACGAACCGCTCATGGATGCTTCTGCCGGCGATCCGCGCCGCGGTCGAGAACGGCGATCTAGCCCGTTTCCGGAGCCTCGCGGCCACCTGGCTTGACGACATGCAACTGCTCGACCGCCTAGTGGCGACATCGCCGCATTTTCTGCTCGGCCGTTGGCTCGCCGACGCCTGGGCCGCAGCGGCGGACGAGGAGGAAGCGGCCCGGTTGGAGCACGATGCTCGCTCGATCTTGACGACGTGGGGCCCGCGCGCGGCAAGCGAGGAGTTGCACGACTACGCCAACAGAGAACTGGCCGGCCTGGTCCAGGACTTCTACGCGATGCGCTGGCGACGCTACTTCGCTACGGTGGAGCGCTCGCTGATCAGTGGTCAGCCGCCGGAGGTCATCGATTGGTTCGCCGTCGAGGACGCCTGGGCACGTGGCCGTGAGCGATACCCGGACCATCCGGTCGGTGATTCCTACACCGTGGCGGCCGAGGTTCATGCGCGCCTGGGCGAGGGCCTCGAGGCATGACCGTCGTCGGCTGAGGAATCAGGCACCGTCGACAGTGTCCGCGCCGAGGTGCTGGTACGTGCGCTCCCATGCGGCGAACAGAGCCTCGAGACGGGCGTCCACCAGGGCCAGCGGGACGAGATAGCGGCGAGTCTCTGCGTAGTAGGCGCGCTGCTTGGCCGGCCGGGGGTGGGTGTGCAGGCGCTGGACGTTGCTGTAGCGGTCAGCGAGCTTCAGCCGAAGCGCGTCGGGCGGTAGGTCGCGCAGGCCGCTGAGGTAGTGGTGTCGCGCGTCGGCGCGGCCTTCTCCTTGGGCCGGTGGAGCCTTGGTGACGTGACCGACGAGTTCGGCGACGCGGGCGCCGAAGCGGTCAGCGATCTCGGCCTGAGTGGTGGGGGTGTCTTCGACGACGTCGTGCAGCAGGGCCGCGGCGAGCAAGTCCGGGTCGGTGACGTCGAGTTCGGTGGCGAGGATCTCGGCGGTCTCGAGCAGGTGCCGGACGTAGGGCTCGCCGGCCGGGCGAGTCTGCCCGGCATGCCGCTCGGCAGCGAATGTGTAGGCAGCCGTGAGTCGGTCGAGTTCGTGGTCGGTGAGTCGGTTACGAAGCGCCGCTTCGGCGTCGTCCCACGTCGCCCAGTCTCCGAAGATCTTCATTCGTCATCCGCGGACAGGATCTGCTCGTACTCAGTCCAGCTGGGCAGAGACGGGAGGGGTTCGTCGTGCCGGACCCGCACGTGTTCGAGTTCGTGCGGAATGCCGCGGCGGCGCAGCGTCTCGGCAGCATGCGTGTCGGTCACGGTGTCTCGCTTCTGGTCTCGTCCTGGTCGAGGGCAGCTGCCTCGGCCTGCATGGTCCGCACGCGGTCGCGGTCCGCCTGGCTGACGTCGATGTAGGGCTTGTAGACAAGCCTCAGATACTTCGTCAACACCGCCTGCCTCGCAGCACTGGATGTCGGGGCTTGCTGACAGGATCTACCGAATGACGACATCTCCTGAGTCGGGTGATCTGCTCGTGTCGGCGCTTGCCCGCCGGTTGGAGATCCTAATCAGCTACGCCCGCGTGTTGACGACCTATAAGCACTCCGCGGCAAGGTCAACCTCCGAGTGTTGGTGACGGCACCGTCGTGACCTGGTCCGCCTACGTCGATGAGTCGATTGACGATGCCTTCGGCACCTACGTCCTGGCCGCTGCCACGCTCGACGAGGACGGGAGCGAGGACGTCCGCGACGCAATCAGTGCACTCGCGCGCCGCGGGCGACGGTTCCATTGGAAAGACGAGGAGCACAGCGACCGGATCAGAGCCGTCCAGCTCGTCTCCACTTGCGCCACCCTGCATGTCGTCGTGATCGGGGCGCCGATGGTGAAACAGGAACGCGCCCAGCGGCAGTGCCTTCGCTCCCTGCTGTTCCATTTGGAAGCCGCCGGCGTCGAACAAGTCTGGCTGGAGTCACGGGGCAATCCGGCGGACGCCAGGGACATCGGTGCGGTGCGAGCGTTCCGTGCCCAGCACGCGATTGGTCACGCAATCCGTGTCGATCACGCCTTCCCGTCGACGCAGCCACTCCTCTGGGTCGCCGACATCGTCGCAGGGGCGGTCCGTGCGGCCGAACGCGGCCATACCACCTACCGTCTGCACCTCGACAGCGTTCACCGAGCACCGCATCAAACTGGACTGACCGCCAAGGCCGTAGACAGCGCGAAGCCGAGGTACCGGCGGGGCGTCAACCCCTCGCCTTTCCCAGGCTCTCCGCGAATCGCCATCGGCATCGGGACAATCGCGATGGCCATGGTGTCGCCTGGACGTCGATGGCAGAGATACCCCCACATCCCGTCGCCGGCAGTATCGGTTTCGGGTTGGGCTGGCTCACCGTCGGAATGATCCACGCCGGCAATCGGACTGGCGACGCATGGCGAAAACGCGCGCGGACTGCGCCACGGTGACGAGGCGTCGGTCGGCCCCGGCATTGCTGAGAGCGTTCGGCCCAGGAAAGCTGTTCGCATGGCCACGTTCGTTCTTGTTCACGGCGGCGGAGGAAGCGCCTGGGATTGGCATCGCCTGATACCGGAGCTGGCCGCGTCAGGCCACGACGTCGTCGCGCCGGATTTGCCCATCGAGGACGCGTCTGCGGGGTTCACCGAGTTCCGCGACGCCATCGTGCAGGCGATCGGCAGCCGCCGCGACGACCTGGTGGTGGTCGGTCACTCGTACGGCGGATTCACCGCGCCGCTGATCGTCGAGATGCTGCCCGTGCGGCTGCTGGTGTTGCTGTGCGCGATGATTCCCGCCCTGGGAGAGAAGCCGGCCGACTGGTGGACCAACGTGGAGCATCCCGACATGCCGGAGCTCAGCGTTGAGGAGCAGTTCTTCAATGGCGTGCCGGCCGATGTCGTCGCGCAGGCCTCGGCACACGAGCGCGAACAGGTCAGCGGCGAATGGAACGAGCCCTGGCCGCTCGCTGCCTGGCCCGACGTCGCGACCAAGGTCCTCATCGGCAGAGACGACCGGTTCTTCCCGGCGGACTTCCAGCGCCGCGTGGCGAAGGAGCGGCTCGGCGTCACGCCGGACGAGATCGACGGCGGTCACGCGGTCGCGCTCAGTCATCCGAAGGAGCTCGCGACCCGCCTCACGTCTTATCTGCGCGACTCGATGCCGCACCGCCCCAGATCATGAGTCGTTCACGGCGCTAGAGCGCCGCGGAGGGCTCATGATCTCCAGCCCTAGGTCTTGATCCCCAGCTCCAGGTCTTGACCCCCAGCCCTAGGTCCTGCGAGCAGGACCCGGGGTGAGCCCGCGACGAGGTCGTGCGGTACACCAATACGCATGCCGTCGGACAATCCGGTGTTGCTCATCTTGGATCTGGTCGGCACTCTCGCCTTCGCACTCAACGGGGCGCTCACCGCCATCCGGGTCACACGCCTCGACATCGTCGGCGTCGTCACACTCGGCATGATCACCGGGCTGGGCGGCGGAATGATCCGCGACGTCCTGATCGACGATCTGCCGCCAGCCACGTTCAACGACTGGCGATACCTCGTCGTGGCAGCAGGTGGAGGATTGCTCGCGTATGCGTTGAGCCGGTGGCTGGACCGGTTGATCACACCGATCCTCATCTTCGACGCCGCCGGCCTGAGCCTGTTCGCGGTCACCGGGGCCAGCAAGGGCCTCGACTTCGGGCTGGGCGTCGGTCAGGCGATCATCCTCGGCACGATCACCGCCGTCGGGGGCGGCACCGTGCGTGACGTCATGGTCCGGCAGGTGCCGACCGTGCTGCACAGCGGGCTGTATGCGATCCCTGCGCTGGTCGCTGCGACGATCGTGGCCGGAGCGTACGGCTTCGGGTTCGAGGGTGTGTCGATCGCAGTCGGAGCGGCCGTGGTGTGTTTCGCCATCCGACTCGTGGGGTTGCGGTTGAACCTGAACGCCCCGGGCCCGCCAGGTCAGCACCGGTGACGCAGGCGGCCTCAGTCGGATTCGTCGTACAACGGCGCCGGTTCGCCGTAATAGACCCGCCGGACCGCGCCGGGCAGGGACTCGGCCAGTGCCTGGGACGCAGCGCCTGAGCAGCCCACCGAGAATTCGATCTCCTCGTCGACCTCGCAGGCCAGACACCATGCCTGATCTCGTGGCCACACGAGGTGCGGTTCCGCGCCCTGCCCGGGGTAGCCGTACCAGGCCAACGACGGCGTGTCGCTGAGGATCTCGACCGGGCCGGTGAACAGCAGCATGGTGCGATGCGGGATCGGCACGACCGGTGCCGTCGGATTGGGCTGCCCGCCCCAGCCCTCCCAGATCGCCGCGTAGCCGTGGTCCGGTGTCGAGGTGTGCTCGCTGAGCATCCGCAGCGCCTGGCGGACGCGCGAGTGCTCTTGGTTCCCGTCAGGGTCGAAGGCGATGCGCACGTAGGCGTCGAAGCCGGGCGGGCCGTAGCGAACAAGGTCCCACCAGTCGACGTCGGCGCACAGCAGCCACCCGGCCGCGGCGGCATCGTCAGCTGGCTTGATCTGCATCATCGTCGCCAGTTTGCTATACGATCGCGCTCCGAACCGGTACGAGCGCGGATAGTTTGGACGAAACAGCAGGGCAGTCCCACCGACCAGTCGATGTGTGATCCGGCGTTGTCGACGAAGGGATTCGACCATGTCTCTCGCTGTCGTGTAGATGTTCTCCATCTCGCTGGACGGTTTCGGCACCGGTGACGTGCAGACCCGCGATGCGCCGTTCGGCCATGCCGGTGAGCGGCTGCACGAGTGGATGTTCGCCACCCGGTGGGGTCGTAGTCGCTTCGGTGCGGACGACGGAACGACCGGCGGACCGGCCGGCGGGACCGGTGGCATCGACGACGCCTTCGCGCGGACGTTCGCAACCGGGATCGGCGCCGAGATCATGGGCGCGGGGAAGTTCGGCCCGCCGGGATGGCACGAGGACCCGGATTGGACGGGTTGGTGGGGCCCCAACCCGCCCTTCCACACGCCGGTGTACGTCCTCACCCATCACCCTCGCCCGTCGGTGGAGATGGAGGGTGGCACGACCTTCCACTTCATCGACGCGACCCCGGCCGAAGCGCTCGCGATCGCGCGCGAAGGCGCCGACGGCAACGACGTGCGGATCGGCGGAGGTGTCACCACCCTGCGCGAATTCCTGGCCGCGGGGCTGATCGACCATATGCACGTCGTGGTCGTCCCGATCCTGCTCGGCCGAGGGGTACGCCTGTGGGACGGGCTCGAAGGACTCGAGAGCGACTATGACGTCGAGGCGGTCTCGTCACCCAGCGGCGTCACGCACCTCACGTTCACGCGCACGACCAGCACCTGACCGGCATCGTCCGGAGATCATGAGGCGCCCACAGCGTCATCGGGCCGCCACTGACTCATGATCACCCTCCTCAGCCTGTGCCTGCACTCGTCCAGCACCCAACACGCCCACGAACGCGACGACCGTGCAGGCGGTGAGGATGCCACCGAAGACCAGCCGACCCGGATCGGGCGCGGCCAGAGCGATAGCTGTGCCGGAGACAGCCATGGTCGTGGCGATGCTCAGTGAACCGGCCAACTGGGCCGCACTGCTGTTGCGCCCCTGGTTCGTCTCGTCGGAGTGCTCCAACACCAGCACCGACAGGGTCGGCGAGCTCAGCCCCATCCCGACGCCGGCGACCGCCCACCCGGCCAGGCCCACCGGCACCGGCCAACTCGTCCACGCCAGCGCGGAGGTCAACACGAGGCCGGCCATGATGAACGTCAGGCCGCAGCGCAGTACGGCCACGCGGGTGAATCGGTGCTCCCGACCTTGGAGCCAGGAACCGAACGCCCATGTCACGCCCGTGATCGACAGACTGACTCCGGCCCGGGACGGTCCGTAGCCGTGCACCAGGGTCAACAGCAGCGGCAACCACGACCCGGCCCCGGCGAACGCCGCTCCGGTGACGCCGCGCATCACCACTACACTCGGCAATCCGCGCCGCCAGCGGAATGTTCCGGCGGGCAGCAGACGTCTGGCGCTGACGGCCGCAGCCGCAGCGCAGACCATGATGACCAACACCGCCGGCACCGGGTCGGCCTCGATGTGCTCACCGACCAGCGTCAGCCCGAACACGGCGGCCGCGGCCGTCACCGCCCAAGGCACGACCGAGCGCACCCGCCCCGGCCGATCCGGCCCGGTCGCGCCGTCCGGACGAACGAGCCGGAGCGCAGGCTGGATCAGCAGCCACGTCGGGACCAACAACACCAGAGCACCCAGGAACACCCACCGCCAGCCCGCGAATTCGGTGACGAGGCCCGTGACCAGCGGCCCGAGCACTGACGGCAGGACCCAGGCCGCGGCGAACAACGAGAACATCCGCGGGCGCAACACCTCGGGCAATGTTCGGGCGATCAGCACCATCAACCCGACGTCCACCAGCCCCTCGGCGAGGCCACTGAGCAGCCGGCCGGCGACGATCATGGGCATGCCGGTCGCGGTCCCGACCAGCAGCTGGCCGAGCCCGAACCCCACGACGCCGGCCCGCAGCGGTGGCACGGGCCCGGCTCGATCCGCCCACAGCCCGGTGATCGCCAACGACACCACGAACGCCGCGATGGGCGCCGCGTTCGCCACCCCGAATGCGCCGACGGCGTCGAACTCCTGCACCAGGGTCGGCAGCGCTGTGCCCACCGCGCGGTTCTCGAAGGCCGTCAACGTGACGAGCGCCACGGCGCCGAAAGCCAGCGGCAGGTTGGCGCGGCTGAACAATTTCGGCGACGGCGCCGCAACGCTGGTGGTCATGGGGCAGATGGTTCATCATCAACCGCACTCGAGGTCAACTCGGCTGCGGGAAAATGCCTGGCTCTACACAGCCCGGAACGGGTATACACGACACCGATGAGCAGGTCACTCGAGCCACGTATCGCTACCGACGCCGATTTCGAGCCCATCGGCACCCTGATCGCCAGAGCCTTCCTCTCCGACACCGAGACCGTCGATTTCGAACGCCACCGTCCGCTTTTCGAACCGGAGCGCGCTCACGTCATCGACGACGCGGGCGTCCCGGTCGCGACGGGTGCCGTACGCACCCGCGATCTCACCGTTCCCGGTGCTGTCGTCCCGGCCGCCCATGTCACCGGCGTGGCCGTGGCGTCGACCCATCGTCGCCGCGGTCTGCTGTCGTCGATCATGACCACACAGCTGAACGCCGTGCGTGAGCAGGGCAGCGAACCGATCGCCGTGCTGTGGGCCAGCGAGGGAGCCATCTACGGCCGGTACGGCTACGGGTTGGCGTCCTGGGCGGTGGGCTACGACGTCGACGTTCGTGAGACCGCTGTTCCGGGTGGCTTGCCGGCCTCCGCCCGGTTGCGGCAGGCGGTACCGAAGGAGGCTGTCGCGGAACTGGCTGGCGTGCTCGACCGCATCCGGCCGGACGCGCCGGGGTTGTCCAGCCGCTCCACCAAGAAATGGGAGTTCATGACCGCCGATGCACCGAGCGGGCGCCACGGCATGTCGGCCGAGAACGCGGTGCTGTACGAGCACGACGGCCGGGTCGACGGGTATGCGCGGTACCGCACCCAGGGCGGGTGGGGGTCGAACGGGCCGACCGGGACGGTCCAGGTCACCGAGGTCGTCAGCGCGACGCCGGAGGCGCACGCGGCCCTGTGGCGCTATCTGCTGTCCATCGATCTCGCCCGCAAGGTGACGTACCGGTTCGGTGCGGTCGACGATCCACTGCCGCACATGGTCACCAACCCCGACGGTCTGGGGGCGTCGCTTTCGCCGGCGTTGTGGGTGCGCATCGTCGACGTGCCCGGGGCGCTGGCCGCCCGCCGTTACGCGGTTCCGGTGGACGTGGTGATCGAGGTGTCCGACGAGCGGCTGGCCGGGAATGCCGGCCGGTGGCGGCTCGTCGGCGACACCGAATCCGCGAGCTGCCAGGCCAGTGACGCCGAGCCGGATCTCAGCCTCGACGTGGCCGAGCTGGGGTCGGTGTACCTGGGTGGTGTGTCGCTGACGACATTGGCCGCCACCGGGCTGGTCACCGAGCACACGACGGGCGCCGTGCCGACCGTGTCGGCCGCCTTCGGCTGGCGGCGTGCGCCGTCGGCGCTGGAGATCTTCTGAAGCTCAGCGCACCGGGAATAGGCCGTACGGCGACGCGGTTGGCGCGAGCAGGGCGGGCCACGAACCGAAGGCCCGCTCGCGTCGTGACGAAAGGCGGCACCCGTGACGGTTCCTCTGTCGATTCTGGATCTCGCACAGATCGAGGAGGGGATGACGCCGAGGACGGCCTTCGACGCCAGCGTGACGGTCGCACAGCACGCTGAGCGATGGGGCTACCGGCGCATCTGGTACGCCGAGCATCACAACATGCCGACCATCGCCTCGTCGGCGACCAGCGTGCTGATCGCCCACGTCGCGGCCCACACGTCGTCCATCCGACTCGGCGCCGGCGGGATCATGCTGCCCAACCATGCGCCGCTGATCATCGCTGAACAGTTCGGCACGCTGGAGACTCTGCATCCGGGCCGGATCGACCTCGGGCTGGGCCGAGCTCCCGGCACCGACCAGACGACGGTACGGGCGCTGCGCCGCGACCCGTCGGCGGCCGACACGTTCCCGCAGGACGTTCTGGAGCTCCAGGGCTACCTGACCGAAACTCGCATCCCGGGCGTCCAGGCCATTCCCGGTCAGGGAACGAACGTCCCGCTGTACATCCTCGGCTCGTCGCTGTTCGGCGCGAAGCTCGCCGCCGCCCTGGGGCTGCCGTACTCGTTCGCTTCCCACTTCGCCCCGAACGCCCTGCAAGACGCCGTGGCCGCGTATCGGCGTGAGTTCACCGCCTCCGCCCAGGCCCCTGAGCCGTACGTCATCGCTGGCGTGAACGTCATCGTCGCCGACACCGAGGAGCAAGCCCAGGCCCAGTTCCAGGCCGCCAAGCGCCGACGTGTCCAGCAACTGCTGGGTCGCGGGCGGTCGTTCACCCCGGAAGAGGCGGACGCGGTCTTGGAGTCACCGGCCGGCGGCCAGGTGCTGCAGATGGTGCGCTACTCCGCGGTCGGTACACCTGAGCAGGTGCGCGACTACCTCGACTGGTTCGTCGGTCACGCCGACGCCGACGAGCTCATCGTCGTCGCCCAAAGCCCCACTCTCGACGAGCGGCTGCGCTCGCTGGAATTGCTCGCCGAGGTGGGTGCGGACATGGCCGCCCGACTGTCCTGAACCGGGCGCGCCTCGCCGTCAGGACTGTTGCCGCTCGGCGTCGCTCTTCAGAATGCAGAACTCGTTGCCCTCCGGGTCAGCGAGGGTCACCCAGCCGCTGCCGGGGCCGTAGATGCCGCGATGGTCGGCCACCTGTGTGGCGCCGATGCTCAGCAACCGCTCGACCTCCTCGGCCTGGGTACGGTCGGTCGGCCGCAGGTCGAAGTGGATGCGGTTCTTCGCCTGTTTCGGCTCCGGCACCTCGATGAACAGCCGGTAGTCGGAGCCGTCGGACGTCTGGATCATGCATTCGTCGTGGCCAGGTTCGTTCGGATCTCCTGGGACATCGATGTAACCCAGGACCTGCTTCCACCACTCGGACAGTTCGTAAGCGTTGGCGCAGTCCATGCTCGTGTGCGAGATGCGAGAGGTCATCCGGACATGATCGGTCAACGGTGGATGCGCGGCGAAATCATTTTTCGACGGCATGATCGACGTACGACGGAGCGCCGGGTGGTCAGGACGGTTCGCTCGCGACGTCGGCAGCGTTGGTGCTGGGTGCACGGACGATGCGGACGCCGGCCGCATCCAGCGCCGCCAGCGTGTCGTCCGGTGCCCGTTCGTCGGTGACAACGTCGGAGATTCCCTCGGCGCCCCTGAACCGGATCGGCGCGCGCGCCTCGAACTTGGAGCCGTCGGCGGCGACCACGACGGTCCGCGCTACCGATGCCAAGGCGCGTTTGGTGTCGG
>NZ_DAHVSH010000100.1:0-74412 GCF_027324685.1 Haloactinopolyspora sp. | reverse complement strand
TGCCGCCGGTGCGAGGCGCCGATTCGTCGTGACCCGTTCATGAATCGCTCATCGTTCACATGTCCGACGTGTCAGCCGCGACCTCGCCGTGCTCGTTGGTGACCTCGCGGAATACCCAGAAGAAGTTGACCGAAACGGGCTCAGGGTGGGATGCTGGATGTATTGCTGCGGCCTGTGCGTCTGTTCTGGACTGGCCCGCCGCGGCGATCACCGATCGAAAGACGATTCCAAGGCCTGTGTGGAGGGCTCCAACAATGGCGAAGGCGCTGCTGGGATACGTCGGAGGTGCTGACCCTAGGCTTGCTACCGAGGTGCAGCGACTCCGCAGGCGTGTGACCGACCTGGAGGCGCAGGTACTGCGTTTGCAGGCGGAGAACGACCATCTCGCCGAAGCCGCGGTCGATCACAGCCGCCTGGTACTCGACGACACGTCGTCGGTCCCCGAGCCCGCGCTCACCTGAGGGCTCGGCTCTGCCGCCCGGGCGGAAATGCCCGGGCGCGTGGTCGTGACGCTGTAATGTCGGGTCAGTGCACCTCAAGAGCTTGACGTTACGGGGGTTCAAGTCCTTCGCATCGTCGACGACCCTGCGTCTCGAGCCAGGTATCACCTGTGTCGTCGGGCCCAACGGGTCGGGCAAGTCCAACGTGGTCGACGCGTTGGCCTGGGTCATGGGGGAGCAGGGCGCCAAGAGCCTGCGCGGCGGCAAGATGGAAGACGTCATCTTCGCCGGCACCGCGGGCAAGCCCGCGTTGGGTCGCGCCGAGGTCGTGCTGACCATCGACAACACCGACGGTGCACTGCCCATCGAGTACGCCGAGGTCACCATCTCGCGGACCATGTTCCGCAACGGTGGGTCCGAGTACGCCATCAACGGCCAGAGCTGCCGGCTGCTCGACGTCCAGGAACTGCTGTCCGACTCCGGTATCGGACGCGAGATGCACGTCATCGTCGGGCAGGGGCAGCTTGACGCGGTGCTGGCCGCGACCCCCGAAGAACGCCGCGGATTCATCGAAGAGGCTGCTGGCGTCCTCAAACACCGCAAGCGCAAAGAGAAGGCGCTGCGCAAGCTCGAGGCGATGCAGGCCAACCTCACCCGGGTTCAGGACCTCACCGCCGAGCTACGGCGCCAACTCGGTCCGCTGGGCCGCCAGGCTGAACTCGCCCGGCGCGCCGCGGTCATCCAGTCCGACCTGCGTGACTCCCGGCTGCGCCTGTTGGCCGACGACCTCGGGCAGGCGCGCGCCGCGCTGGAGCAGGAGGTCGCCGACGAAGAGGCGCTCAAGGCGCGCCAGAGTGAGCTGGCCCGCGCGGTGGAGCAGGCCCGGGCGGCCGAGTCGCGGCTCGAAGCCGAAGTCAAAGAGGTCACGCCCCGGCTGTCCAGGGCGCAGGAGGCGTGGTACGCGCTTTCCGGGCTGCGCGAGCGCGTACGTGGCACCGCGTCGCTGGCTTCCGAACGAAGCCGTCATCTGGCCAGCACCACGACGACCGAATCGTCCGGCCGTGACCCGGACGAGCTCGAACGTGAAGCCGCCGCGGTGCGCGAGCAGGAAGCCGAGCTGAACGAGCAGATCGACCAGTCGCGCGCGGCGCTGGAAGAGGCCACCGACGAGCGAATCCGCGCCGAGGAGGCCGCCGAGGCCGAGGAACGCCGGCTGGCGGCGTTGGCGCGCGCGTCGGCCGATCGTCGGGAGGGGCTGGCGCGGCTGTCCGGGCAGCTCGAGGGGTTGCGCCGGCGGGTCGCCGATGCCGAAGCCGAAGTGACCCGGCTGCACCAGGCTCGCGAAGAGGCGAAGGCGCGCGCGGCGGAGGCCGAACGAGAGTTCACCGTGCTCGAGACCACCATCGCCGGGCTCTCCGTGGGTGAGGAGGGCCTCGACGCTGAGCACGAACGCGCCGCGGCCGAACTCGCTGCGGCCGAGCAGGAGCTGGCCGAGCTCAAAGAGGCCGAACGAGCCGCCGAGCGGGAGCGAGCGGCGTTGGCGGCCCGGCACGAGGCGCTCGAGATGGGCCTGACCCGCAGAGACGGCGCCGAAGCGCTGCTCGCGGCGACGGACCGGGTACCCGGAGTGCTCGGGTCGGTCACCGCTCTGCTCGCCGTCGAGCCGGGCTGGGAGGCCGCCGTGGCCACGGCGCTGGGCACCGTCGCCGACGCCGTCGCCGTGGGGTCCGTCGACGACGCGGTCTCGGCCTTGCGGCTGCTGCGCGACGACGATCTGGGCCGCGCGGGACTGGTGGTTGGCGGCTCGGCCTACGACGCGGGCGCGTGGCCGGCATTGCCGTCGGGCATGCACTACGTCGTCGACCTCATCACCGCCCCGGCCGAGATCCGTCCGGCGCTGGCGAGCCTGTTGCGCGGCGTCGCCGCCGTCGACGACCTGGCGGCCGCCCGAGCGCTGATCGCCGAACTGCCCGAGCTGGAAGCGGTCACTCGCGATGGCGACCTGCTCGGCCGCGAACGTGCTTACGGCGGGTCGACCAGCGCGCCGAGTCTGCTCGAAGTCCAGGCGGCCGTCGACGAAGCCGCCGACCAACTCGCGGCGGCGACCGGGCGAGCCGAGGACCTCGCACGCAAGTTGGCCGCGGCCGAAGCCCGCCGCGCAGAGGCCGCAGCGGTCGAGAGCGCGGCGTTGGCGAAGCTGCACGAGTCCGACGCCGAGATGTCCGCCGTCGCCGAGCAACTCGGCCGGCTGGGCACGGCGGCCCGAACGGCCGCTGAAGAGGTGGAGAAGCTCGCGGCGGCCGAAGCCGAAGCCAGGCAGGCGCTGGAGCAGGATCGCCTCGCCCTGGCCGAGATGGAGGAGCGCGTCGACGCGGCCGAAGAGGCCGGCGACGACGACGCCGAGCCGTCGACCGAGGAACGCGACCGGCTGCTGCACGTCGCGCGGCAGGCCCGCCAGGCCGAGACCGAGGCACGCTTGGCCCTTCGCACCGGCGAGGAACGTGCCCGGGCGCTGACCGGGCGCGCGGAGTCCCTCGAGCGAACCGCACGCAGCGAACGCGAAGCGCGCGAGCGCGCCGCAGCTTCCGCCCGGCGCCGGGCCCGCCAGGCCGAAGTGGCCGCGGCGGTCGCGCGCGGAGCGACGATTCTGCTCGACCACGTCGAGCGGTCGCTCGAACGCGCCGCCGCCGAACGGGCCGAGGCCGAGCAGATCCGGGCCGAGCGTGAGGCGGCCCTCAGCGAGGAACGCGCCAAGGTGCGCCAGCTCAGTGACGAGCTCGACGAGATCACCTCGACCGTGCACAAGGACGAGCTTGCTCGCGCGGAGCACCGGATGCGCGTGGAAGCACTCGAGACCAAAGCGATGGAGGAGCACGGTGTCGAGGGCTCTCAGCTGATCGACGAGTACGGCCCGCACCTGCCCGTGCCCGTTCCACCCGACGCTGACGGCCAACCGCGCGAGCCAGTGCCCTACGTGCGCGACGAGCAGCTGAAGCGGATGAAGACCGCCGAGCGTGACCTGGCGAAGCTCGGCAAGGTGAACCCGCTGGCGTTGGAGGAATACGCCGCGCTCGAGGAACGGCACTCTTTCCTCAGCGAACAGCTCGAGGACCTCAAGAACACCCGGCGTGACCTGCTCGACATCGTCAAAGAGGTCGACGACCGCGTCCAGCAGGTGTTCGCGGAGGCGTTCGAGGACACCGCGCGTGAGTTCGCCGACGTGTTCGGGCGCCTGTTCCCCGGCGGCGAGGGGCGGCTGGTGCTCACCGAGCCCGATGACATGCTGGTCACCGGCATCGACGTCGAGGCCCGTCCGCCCGGCAAGAAGATCAAGCGGCTGTCGCTGCTGTCCGGGGGCGAGCGCTCGCTGGTGGCGGTGGCGTTCCTGGTCTCGCTGTTCAAGGCCCGTCCGAGCCCGTTCTACATCCTCGACGAGGTCGAGGCGGCGCTCGACGACACCAATCTCGGCCGGCTGCTCGACATCTACGAGGAGCTTCGCGAGCAGAGCCAGCTCGTGGTGATCACGCACCAGAAGCGGACCATGGAGATCGCCGACGCGCTGTACGGGGTGTCGATGCGCGGCGACGGCGTGACAGCCGTCATCAGCCAGCGCATCCGCGAATCCGAGCCGGCCTGACGGCACGGCGTGGCCGGCGTCCAGGGGTATCGCTCGTTCACGCTGTTGCTGGTGGCGACAGTGGGAACGTTCGCCGGCTATTCCACGCTGTTGCCGGTGGTGCCGCTGTGGGCGCAAGCCGGTGGCGCCGGATCGGCCGGCGCCGGGGCGACCACAGCGGTGTTCATGCTCTTCACCGTGGTGACCCAGTTGGTCATGCCGTGGCTGCTCAGCCGGTTCGGGATTCGTGAACTGCTCGTGTGCGGCTCGGCGATCATGGCGGTGCTCAGCGTGGTGTTCGCCGCTTCAGCTCAGCTGTGGGTGCTGCTGGCCGTCTCGGCCGGGCGGGGCGTCGGCTTCGGCCTGGTGACGGTGACGAGCAGTCTGCTGATCGCCGTCCTGCTGCCCGAGGCCGAACGCGGCCGGGGCTCGGGACGGTACGGCGCGGCGGTGGGCTTGCCCAACATCGTCGGACTGCCAGCAGGAGTGTGGCTGACCGAGCACGTCGGGCACCGCGAGGTGTTCCTGATCGCCGGCCTCGCCGGGTTGCTGGGCACGCTGGTCGCGATGCTGGTCCGGGTACCCGGCGAGCGATCCGGTGCGGACCGGAGGCCGAGCCGGTCGCGGGTGCCGGCCATGGCGCTGTTCCTGCCCGCCACGGCGCTGATCACCACCGCGGTGGCCTCCGGAGGCGTGGTGACGTTCCTCGCGGTCGCGCTGACCAGTAGCGCGCTCACGTCGTGGGCGTTGTTCGCGTTCGGGCTGTTCATGATCATCGGTCGGTGGACGGCCGGTGTGTGGGCCGATCGCTACCGTCGCCCGGTCGCCTTGCGGGTGGGGGTCGTCGTGGGCGCCCTCGGCATCGTGGGGATCGCTGCCACGGTGGCCGGTGGGCCAGCGGTCGCCGCCCTGGCCGGCGCAGCGATGTTCGGGGCCGGGTTCGGCGCGGTGCAGAGCGACACGCTGATCATCTTGTTTCAGCGAGCCGGTTCACGGCGCATCGGGGAGGCGAGCGCGGTGTGGAACATCGCCTACGACGCCGGGTTCGGCATCGGCGCCATCGGTGTCGGTGCCCTGGCGGCCGTCGCCGACTTCGGCCTCGCCTTCGCCGCGACCGCACTGGTCATCGCCACCTCCGTGCTCGTCCGCCCCCGCCCGACACCGTCCAAATGATCATGTCCAGCAGGTGATCGCCAACCGCACCACCCGTGCACGCATGGTGGTGCGACACAACGCCTGGTGATGTGGCTCCTGAGCCCGCCAGCCCCCGACACTGAAAAAACCTTCCGCCGACGTGTCGATACAGCCCGTCGTCATTCGTCGAGGGGGCAATGGCCGGGTCGCACCGGGCGACCGGCCCCCGACGGGAGGCAGAACATGAGCACCACATGCCACGACAGCCAGCACAACGTGAACCGCCCCATCTACGTCACCCGCTCGCTGCTCGGCTACGGCATCATCACCGGACCGATCTACGTGGCGGTCTCACTGGCCCAGGCGCTCACCCGGGACGGCTTCGACCTCGCCCGCCATCAGTGGAGCCTGCTGGCCAACGGCACGTACGGCTGGATCCAGGTCGCGAACTTCATCGTCGCCGGACTCATGACGCTGGCCTTCGCCGTGGGGCTGCGGCGCACGCTGCGGCCCGGGCGCGGCGCCATGTGGGCTCCGCGCCTGTTCGGCGGGTTCGGAGCGAGCCTGATCGCCGCCGGCGTCTTCCGGGCGGATCCAGCGCTCGGCTTCCCGGCCGGCACACCGACCGACGCGGCCACCGTGACGTGGCACGGCGTGGCGCACTTCGCCGCGGGTGGCGTCGGCTTCACCTGTTTGACCATCGCCACATTCGTCGTCGCCGCACGGTACGCAGTCGACGGGCGCCGTGCATGGGCCTTGCTCTCACGGACGGTGGGCGTGGTGTTCTTCGCCGGCTTCGTCGCCGTCGCTGCCGGCGGCGGAGCGGCTGCGGCCAATGTCGCCTTCGTGCTCGCCGTGCTCGTCGTGTACGCGTGGCTCTGCGCCGTCAGCATCGACCGGTACCGTCTCGAAGGTTCGAAGCTCGCCGCAGACCCTCGTTGACCAGTACCCCACCCACCACAAGGGAGACCACCATGCGTTACCTGGTTCTACTGAGAGGCAACCAGCCGGCCGAACAACCACCTGCCGAGCTCATGGACGCGATCATGAAACTCGGCGAAGAGGCCACCCAGGCCGGTGCCATGCTGGACAACGCCGGGCTCGCTCCGAGCGCCATGGGGGCGAGGGTCGAGCTCTCCGGCGGCTCGCTGGACATCGTCGACGGCCCGTTCACCGAGTCCAAGGAGTACATCAGCTACGCGCTGTACCAGGTCAAGTCGAAGGAAGAGGCCGTCGAATGGGCGCGGCGGTTCATGCACCTGCACCAGGAACACTGGCCGGCCTGGGAAGGCGAGTCGCTCGTCCTCAAGGTTTTCGGCCCGGAGGATTTCGCGCCACCGGCCTGACCGTCGCCGCAGGTTCCGACCAGGTGGAACAGCGCCTCGATGTGCTTGGATCGGTGAGTGTCCGCCGACGTCCACCGCAGCATCGAGGCGCTGTGGCGCATCGAGTCCGGCCGGCTCATCGCCGGGCTCGCCCGCGTCACCGGTGACGTCGGCGCCGCCGAGGAACTCGCGCAGGACGCCTTGGTCGTCGCTCTCGAGCAGTGGCCGCGCACGGGGGTGCCGCCGAATCCGGCCGGCTGGCTGATGACCACCGCGAAGAACCGTGCCGTCGACCTGGCGCGGCGCCGGCGTACCTACCAGCGCAAGATCGTCGCCGTCGGTCGTGATCTGGAGAGCAGGCAGCACGACGGCGAGTCCGGCATCGATGATGCGCTCGACGACCACATCGGCGACGATCTGCTCCGGCTGATCTTCACCGCGTGCCACCCGATCCTGTCCATGGAATCTCGGGTCGCGCTGACACTGCGCTGCCTCGGTGGCCTGTCGACGACGCAGATCGCGCGGGCGTTCCTGATTCCGGAGCAGACCGCCGCCCAGCGCATCGTGCGCGCGAAACGGACGCTGCTGCGCAACGAGGTGGCGTTCGAACTGCCCACGCGAGCAGAGATGGACGACCGGCTGGCCGCGGTCATGGAGGTCGTCTACCTCGTGTTCAACGAGGGCTACACGGCCACGGCAGGGGAGAGCTGGATGCGCCCGGAGCTGTGCGAAGAAGCCCTCCGGCTGGCGCGCATCCTGGCCGCGCTGGTGCCTGACCGGCCCGAGGCGCACGGCTTCGCCGCTCTCCTGGAGTTCCAGGCGTCGCGAATCCCCGCCCGCACGACGCCGTCAGGCGAGCCGATCCTCCTGCCCGACCAGGATCGTCGGCTGTGGGATCGCCTGCTCATCCGGCGCGGACTGGACTCCTTGGCCCGAGCCGAACGGCTGGCGAGCGCGCCCACCCGCGCCGGCGCGCCTCCTGCTGCCCTGGGGCCGTACTGCCTGCAGGCCGCGATCGCCGCCTGCCACGCCACGGCCGTCCGCGCCGAGGACACCGACTGGCAGCGCATCGCCGCGCTCTACGACGTCCTGCGGCACGTGTGGTCCACGCCGGTGGTGGAACTGAACCGGGCGGTCGCGGTGGCGCGGGCATACGGGCCCGAGAAGGGCCTGGCGATCGTCGACGGTCTCGTGGCCGACGGCGCACTGGGCGGCTACGCCCAGCTGGCCGCGGTCCGCGGGGACCTGCTCGAGCAACTCGAGCGCTGGAATGAAGCTGCAGCGGCTTTCACCCAGGCGGCCGCCGAGACCCGGAACGGGCGGGAACGCGAGGTCTTCCTGGACCGGGCCGCGCGCCTGACCTGAGCCCGTTTCAGGCGTTCTGGGCGGCACACGAGAACGACGCCGATGCAACTGGCCGGGAACTTTCCGGTTACGATCCGCCATGTTCACGACAACGCTGTCATAGTGTATTGACGCTGGTACGCATGAGGGCGTTCACTGGCTAAGGCTGAGCAGCATCACTCCATGTATGAAAGGCACCATCATGCGGCGAACCACGGTGATCGCAGCGCTGGCGGCAGTAGGGCTGACCCTGTCGGCCTGTGGCGACGACGGCGAGAGCACCAGCGGCGACGGCAATGGCAACGGCGGCGGCGAGGTCGAGGTCTTCACATGGTGGGCCGAAGGCAGCGAGAAGGCCGGCTTGGACGCTCTTGTCGAGGTCTTCCAGGAGCAGCACCCCGACTACGAGTTCGTCAACGGCGCCGTCGCGGGTGGTGCGGGCAGTAACGCCAAGAACGTCCTCGCCTCACGGTTGCAGACCAACGACCCGCCCGAGACGTTCCAAGCGCATGCGGGTGCAGAGCTCACCGACTACATCGAGGCCAACCAGGTTCAGGACATCTCCAACCTGTACGACGAGAACGGCTGGAGCGACGTCTTCCCGGAGGACCTGCTCGAGTTGCTGACGGTCGACGGCGCCATCTACTCGGTGCCGTCCAACATCCACCGCGCCAACGTCGTCTGGGCCAACCCGACCGTGCTCGAGCAAGCAGGCATCGACCCGGCCACGCCGCCGGCCAGCCTCGACGAGTGGTTCACCCAGCTCGACGCCGTCCAGGCCAGTGGCGCGACGGCGTTGTCGATCGGTACGGACTGGACCCAGGTGCACCTGCTCGAGACCGTCCTGCTGGCCGACCTCGGCCCGGAGGCCTACATCGGGCTGTGGGACGGCTCCACCGACTGGGCTTCCCCGGAGGTCGAGGCCGCCCTCGACGACTACGCGAAGCTGCTGGAGTACACCAACACCGACCGGCAGAACCTCGACTGGCCCGATGCCACTCAGCAGATCATCGATGGCAAGGCCGCCTACAACGTCATGGGCGACTGGGCCGAGGCAGCCTTCCAGGAGCAGCAACAGAAGTTCGGCACCGACTACGTGGCCTTCCCGGTGCCCGGCACCGACGGCGTGTTCGACTTCCTCGCCGACTCGTTCACGCTCCCGGTCGGCGACATCAACACCGGTGGGACCGAGGCGTGGCTCGACACCATCGCCAGCCCTGAGGGCCAGAAGGCGTTCAACCTCGCCAAGGGATCCATCCCGGCGCGCACCGACGTCGACGCGAGCGAGTACCCCGAGTACCAGCAGACCGCCATCGAATCCTTCGCCAACGACACGATCGTGCCGTCGCTGGCGCATGGTGCGGCGACGCCGGTGGCGTGGCTGGACGCCGTCACCCAGGCGGTGAGCCGGTTCAGCGCGAACGGCAACGTCGACGACCTCAAGTCCGGACTGGCCGACGCCGCCGCGAACAACCTCCAGCAGGAGGGCTGACGCCGTCAGCATCCGGTTCGCCGCAGAGGAGTGAGTCGTGCTCACGAAGGTCCGTAGCTGGGGCCCGCCGCTGCTGTTGATCTCGCCGACCCTGGTGTTGCTCGGCGTGTTCGTCTACGGGTTGATCGGCGTCAACATCAACACGTCGCTGACCGACAACATCCGTGGCCAGACGACGAAGTACGTCGGGCTCGAGAACTACACGTCGTTGTTCACCGACGACACGTTCATCTACTCGCTGCGCAACCTGGCGATGTACACGGTGGCGTTCCTGGCCGGGACGCTGTTCTTCGGGTTCGTGTGGGCCTGGCTGCTGGAGCGGGGCCTTCGCGGCGAAGGGATCTTCCGCACGACCTACCTGTTCCCGATGGCGGTGTCGTTCGTCGCCTCGGGTGTCGTGTGGCGATGGCTGCTCAACAGCAACACCGGCGAGAGTGCCAGCGGACTCAACCGCGGCCTGGACATGATCGGGCTGGGGTTCCTGCAGAACTCCTGGTGGACCGACGAGACCTGGGGCATCCTCGCGATCGCGATGCCGGCGATCTGGCAGCTGTCCGGCTACATCATGGCGCTGTTCCTCGCCGGCTTCCGCGGCATCCCGGACGAGCTGCGCGAGGCGGCGCGGATGGACGGCGCCAGCGAGTGGAAGCTGTACCGGCACGTCATCTTCCCGCAGCTCTCGCCGGTGGCGTTGTCAGCCATCATCATCATCGGGCACATGTCGCTCAAGGTGTTCGACCTGATCATGTCGGTGGCCGGGCAGACGAACTACACGACGCAAGTGCCGGCCACCCAGATGTGGTTGGCGTTCACCAGAGGTGAGTACGCCGTGGCCGCGGCGATCGGCACCGTGATGTTGGTGGTCGTCGCGGTGATGATCGTGCCCTATCTGGTCCACAACTACCGGTCGGAGCGGGGCCGATGACCACTCAACTCGTCGACGAAGCCACCCCGGCCCCCACACGCGCGGCGCAGAGCACGAGCCGCTCCGGGCGGGCGCGCACCTCGCGCACTCTTCGGTACTTGCTGCTGATCATCTTCTTGATCGTGGTGCTGATCCCCGCGTACGTCCTGTTCGTCACCAGCTTCAAGAGCGCCGGCGATGCGACGCCCACGCGGGCCTGGCAGTTGCCGACGGAGTGGTACACCGACGGCTGGGCGCGCGCCTGGGACACTCTGTCGCCCGCGCTCGGGCGTACGTTCGCGCTGGTCATTCCGGCGTCGATCGTGTCGTCCATGTTGGGGGCGATGAACGGCTTCGTGCTGGCCAGGTGGCGCTTTCCCTACGCCGACCTGGTGTTCACGCTGATCCTGTTTGGCATGTTCATCCCGTACCAGGCGGTCATGATCCCGCTGGTCGAGCTGATGCAGAACCTCGGCGTGCCCAGCGGCATCGCCAGCCTGTTCGTCCTGCACACCGTGTTCGGGTTGCCGATCTGTACGTTGATCTTCCGCAACTACTACGCCTCGGTCCCCGAGGACATGATCGAAGCCGCCCGAGTGGACGGCGCCGGCATGCTGCGGACGTTCGCGCTGATCATCCTGCCGCTGTCGGCTCCGGGTTTCGTGGTGACGCTGATCTGGCAGTTCACCTCGGCGTGGAACGACTTCCTGTTCGCGATCTTCTTCTCCAACGCCCAGAACGGGCCGGTGACGATCAGTCTGAACTTCCTGGCCAGCGGTCAGCTGCAGGACTACTCGGCCAGCATGGCCGGTGCTCTGATCGCCTCGTTCCCGACTCTGATCGTCTACATCATCCTCGGCCGGTGGTTCGTCGGCGGCCTGATGGCCGGCTCGGTCAAGAGCTGACGTCCACCCGTCCGTTTCGGGCCGTGATCGGTCGTGAAGATCGTCGTGGCGGGAAGTGCGCTCCATAGCGGCATTTTCGATCACGACAATCTTCACAACCAGCATGATCGAGAGGAAAAGTCGGCCCGACACGCGTGTTCGATCAGGGCCAGCGGGTACGTGGCATGAGATACCGTCGGTGTTGCTGGTGTGAACACTGTTACGAATGTGACTCATGGGGGTGTCGCGGATGACGGCAGTCGTCGTGGCCATGCTGGGCATCGTGATCTTGGCAACTGGGATCATCGTCGCCGTCGGCGGCTATCACCATCTGCAGCATTCCCCCCGGGTGCGCCGACGCATGCGCAGGTGGCGCTTCGTGGCGACGTCTCGCGTCTACAACACTCGTGATCGCAGCTTCCAGGTCTTGCGGTTGACACGTCGCGTGGTGGCTGAGCGCTTGAGCCGGCCGGTCCCGAGCGCGACGCGAGTCCGCCAGCCGCTCCCGCGTTAGCCAGCCGCTCCGGCGCCAGGGAACTTCAGCGTGCAAGGATGGCGCATGTGTGGGAGTACATCGTCATCGCCGCTGTCATCGTCGTCATCGCCGTCGCCCTGACGGCGTTCCTGGTACCGCGCCGCCGAGCTCGCCGGGTCGAACCGCCGGCGCAGGCTGACCGCCGTGACGCCGCGAGCCGATCCGGCACCGCGGTCGAATCGCCGGCACCGGATTCCGGCGTCGAACAGCGACCCGCCGACCAGCGACCGGCCGACCACGCTGGCACCGAACCGCCGGTCACCGAGTTGCCAGCCCCGGAAGAACCGGCCGTCGAACGGCCCGAACCGGCCGCCGGCCGGCTGGTCCGGCTGCGTTCTCGTCTCGCGCGCTCGCAGACCGGGCTGGGCAAAGGGCTGCTGGCACTGTTGTCGCGGGAGCGTCTCGACGAGGACACCTGGGAAGAGATCGAGGACACGCTGCTGGCCGCGGACCTCGGTGTGGCTCCGGCTGGTGAGCTGGTGGAGCGGTTGCGCACTCGGGCGCGAGTCGAGGGCATCGCCGACGCCGAGGCCGCTCGCCGCGTGTTGCGTGAGGAACTGATCGCCCTGGTCGACCCCACCCTCGACCGGACCTTGCGCACCGACCGACACGTCGAGGACGCCCGCCCGGCCGTCGTCATGGTGGTGGGCGTGAACGGCACCGGCAAGACCACGACCGTCGGCAAACTGGCGCGCGTGCTCGTCGCCGAAGACCGCGACGTGCTGCTGGGCGCCGCTGACACCTTCCGTGCCGCAGCGGCCGACCAGTTGACCACGTGGGGTGACCGCGTCGGTGTGCCCACCGTTCGCGGCCCCGAGGGCAGTGACCCCGGCAGTGTCGCCTTCGACGCGGTCAAGGCGGGCATCGAAAGTGAAGTCGACACCGTCGTCATCGACACCGCCGGGCGGTTGCAGACGAAAGTCGGGCTGATGGACGAGCTCGGCAAGGTCAAGCGGGTGGTGGAGAAGCACGGCCCGGTTGACGAGGTGCTGCTGGTGCTCGATGCCACGACCGGCCAGAACGGCATGATGCAGGCGCGGGTGTTCGCCGAGGTGGTCGATGTCACGGGCATCGTGCTGACCAAGCTCGACGGGACCGCCAAGGGTGGCATCGTGGTCGCCGTGCAGCGCGAGCTCGGCGTCCCGGTCAAGTTGGTCGGCCTCGGTGAAGGGGCGGACGACCTCGCGCCGTTCGACCCCGAAGCCTTCGTGGACGGCATCCTCGGCTGAATCCCGACGTGCCGGCTCGGTGCGCGCCCGATCGGGTATGACTGACCCATGCGCTACGGACTCAAACTCAGCCAACGGGCGACCATCGACGAATACCGGGCCGTGTGGCGAATCGCCGATGACGCCGGGTTCGACCACTGTTGGAACATGGACCACTTCGCCACGCTCGGCGGCGACGTGGACGGCGACATCTTCGATGCGTGGACGTTGTTGGCCTCGATGGCCGAGGTCACCAGCCGCACCAGGATCGGGTGCATGGTCACCGGCAACACCTATCGGCATCCGGGGGTGCTGGCGAAGATCGCCACGACCGTCGACCACCTGTCCGGTGGTCGGCTGGAGTTCGGGCTCGGCGCGGCCTGGGCGGAGTACGAGCACACCATGTTCGGCCTGGAGTTCGGGACGGCCGGCCAGCGCCTCGACCGGCTCGAGGAGGCGTGCCAGATCATTCGGTCGCTGTGGACGCAGCCGCGGACCACGTTCGAAGGACAGCACTACCGCATCCAGGACGCGGTCGCCGAGCCGAAGCCCGTGCAGCGGCCGTACCCGCCGATCTGGATCGGCGGCAGCGGGCGCAAACGGACCCTGCGGATCACCGCGATGTACGCCGACGTCTGGAACTGCACGGGGGAGAGCCCGGCGGAGTTCGCCGAGCTGTCCGGTGTCCTCGACGAACACTGCGCCGACGTCGGCCGCGACCCTGCGCAGATCCGGCGGACCATCCAGCTGCGCCTGCCGGAGACCGCCGACGACGCGCTCACTCAGATCGAGCAGTACGCGCAGGCCGGCGCCGACGACGTCATCCTGATCGTCGTGGCGAAGCCGGAGGAACCCGACGCCGAGCAGGCGGTCGCGCAGGCCGAGCGCGCGGCGGCGTTGCTCCCTCGGTTGCGCGAGGCCTGACCGCGGTGATCGTTGGCGCGCATCGGCTGCCCTGGCAACCAGATCGCGCCAACGATCACCGATCGGGGTGCCGGGCGAATCCGTAGAGGGTCAGGCGGGCCAGTTTCTCGGCTTCGTCCGGATGCGGAAGGGGCACGGCGACCAGGATCCGGAACATCATGATCCCGGCCGGCCAGTCGAAGAACATCTGCCGGTCGACGTCCGGGGCGAGCTCACCGCGCTCGACGGCGCGATCGAAGATGATGTTGCTGGTCTTCAGCCGATTGGCCAGCGAAACGCGGTACAGCTCGGCGATGCGCGGGTCGCGGGCGGCCTCGGCGGCCGCGGTGCGAAAGAACGCCTCCCCGTCCGGACGCCTGGCCAGCATGAGCAGATCGCGGTAGACCTCGGTCATGTCGCCGAGCAGCGAACCGGTGTCGGGAACATGGACCTCTTGGTCCAGCAGGGCGGCTACGGCGGCATAGGCGAGGTCGTCCTTGCTCGCCCAGCGCCGGTACACCGTGGCCTTGCCCACCCCCGCGGCCTCCGCAACCGAGTCGACGGTCATCGCCTGTGCGCCGCGGTCGAGGAGCTGGCGGACGGCGGCGGCGAGGATGCGCTGATCGGCTGCGGGGTCGCGGGGCCGGCCGCGACGCGGCTCGCCGCCGGTTGGTGGGGTGGACGCGGTCACAATGACCGGACCTTAACGCAACGTCCCCGGGTCGCCCGCCGCGGTGAGCAGCTCGTCGTCGGCCGGCTTGCCCCGGTCGGGCATGGCGATCGCGGCCAGCAGCGCTCCGGCGACGATGACCACGGCGGCCACGACGACCGTCGTCGTCATCGCGTCCACGAATGCCTGGTCAGCCGCAGCGACGAGGGCGCTCGCCTGGGCTGCGGGAAGCTCCGCGGCCACCGCGTAGGCGCCTTGGATGCTGTCTTCGGTGGCGTGTGCAGCCGGGCCGGGAAGCTGCATCACCGAGTCGGCGATGGCGCCGGAGTAGACGGAGTTCAGCACCGAGATCAGCACCGCGATGCCGAGCGCCCCGCCCACCTGGCGCACGGCGTCGTTGACCGCCGACCCGACCCCTGCCTTCGCGCGCGGAATGGACCCCATGACCGACTCGGTCGCCGGGCCCATGGCGAAGGCCATGCCGAAGCCCATGATCACCGTCGCGCTGAACCCTCGCGGCAGGTAGTCGCTCCCGACCGTGACGCCGGCGAAGATCCAGAACGAGACGGCGAGCAGGACGAGTCCGAGAGCCGTCGGCCAGCGCTCACCGATGCGCTGGGCGATGAGCATGGCCGTCGGGCCACCTGCGACCAGCCCGATGGCCAGCGGCAAGATCCGGATACCGGCTTCGAGCGGACTGTAGCCGAGCACCGTCTGTAGGTAGACCGACAAGAAGAACGCTGCGGCCATCATCGCGAAGAAGACCAGCGTGATCGACAGGACAGGAATGCTGAACCGCCGGTCGGCGAAGAACTGCATCGGCAGCATGGGCGCCGGGTGCCGTCGTTCCCACAGCACGAACGCCACGAGGATGACGGCGGCCGACACCATGCCGCCGACCGGGACCACGTCGGTCCACCCACGTTCCGGCGCCTCGATGAGCGACCAGACCAGCGCTACGAGCCCGAGGATCGACAGTCCGGCGCCGACGAGATCGAGGCGTGGACTGCGGCGATCGCGTGACTCCGGGACGAGCCACATCCCGAGCCCCAAGGCGCCCGCGACGATCGGCACGTTGATCATCAGGGCCGACCCCCACCAGAAGTGTTCGAGTAGCCACCCGCCGATCGCCGGCCCGCCGGCGATCCCGATGCCGGCCATTGCCGACCAGATGCCGATGGCGGTCTTGCGCTCGGCTGGATCACGAAACACGTCGATGAGGATCGACAACGTGCTCGGCATGATCAGCGCTGCCCCCAGCCCCATGACGGTTCGAGCGGCGATGACCGTACCGGCGGAGTCGGCCGTAGCTCCCCACGCCGAGGAGGCGCCGAAGACGACGAGCCCGAGCACGAGGGCGATCTTGCGGCCGTACTTGTCGCCCCACGCGCCGGCCGTGAGCAGCAGGCCGGCGAACGCGAGGGTGTAGGCGTCGATGACCCACTGCAAGTCACTGGCCGAGGCGGCGAGGTCACGCTGCATCGTGGGGATCGCGGTATTCAGCACGGTCGTGTCCATGCCGATGAGCACGAGGCTCAGCGACAGCACACCTAGCGTCGCCCACCTGCGCCGATAAGTGCGCTCAGGTGATCGGTCGACGACATGGGGCTGGTCAGAGGAGGCGTTCATGGCCGCTCCGAGTCCTATTGCGAGACTAGGCAGTTCCGTATATCTAGAAAAACTAGACCCGCGAGTATCGAAATCACAAGATCGCGCGGACGTGGGCTGCGTCACCCGGGCCCGGCCGTGCGAAGCTGTACGGGTGCGCGTGGGCATCCTGGGGCCGTTGGAGGTCACCGACAACGGGCGTGCCGTCGCGATAGGCGGCATCCGGCTGCGCACGCTGCTGGTCCGGCTCGCCCTCGACGCCGGGCGCTCCGTTCCGGTCGGTGCGCTCAGTGCCGCGCTCTGGCCGGAGCAGCAGCCGGCCGAACCCGTCAACGCGCTGCAATCGCTGGTCTCCCGGCTGCGCGCGACGCTGCCGGCCGACGTCGTCGCGGTGCCCGGCGGGTACCGGCTGGACATCGATCCGGACGACGTCGACGCGCTGCGGTTCGAGCGACTCGCCCGCGAGGGGCGAGGGCTCCTGGCCGCCGGTACCCACGTCGAGGCGGCGAAGGTGCTGAACGAAGCGCTGGAGCTGTGGCGCGGAGCGGCGCTGGGCGACGTCGGCGGCGCGACGTTCGCCGAGTCGGTGATCGCTCGCCTCGACCAACTCCGCCTGGCCGCCGTCGAGGACATGGCCGATGCCGAACTCGCCGTACTCACCGACGACGCCAACGGCGCCACCGGTGCCGACGCCTCCGACGTGCTCGCGCGCCTGGACGAGCTCGCCGCAGCCCATCCATGGCGAGAGCGGCTGCATGCGCTGCGTATCAGGGCCCTGGTTCGCAGCGGCCGCCGCGCCGAGGCTCTGGCGGCCTTCGACGACGTACGACGCCGGCTGGCCGACGAGTTCGGCACCGATCCGGGCGGTGAGCTGCGCGAGGCGCACCTGTGGGCACTACGCCACGACGACACGGTGCCGGCTCGCCGGCCTCGAGGCAACGTGCGTGCGGGGCTGACCGAGCTGATCGGCCGGGCCGACGACGTCGCCGACCTGGCCGCGCGCGTGTGCCGGGACCGTCTGGTCACGCTCGTCGGGCCGGGCGGAGCCGGGAAGACGCGCCTGGCTCAGGCGGTCGGCGCCGTTCTGGCCGAACAAGCGACGCAGGTATCCGGGGGCGTGTGGCTGGTGGAGCTCGCCCCGGTGAGCGATCCGGCGCGGGTGCCCCAGGCCGTCGTCGACGCCCTGGGTCTGCGCGAGACCGGTGTGCCGTCACGGCCGGAGGTGCCTGACGACCCGGTGAGCCGGGTGGTCGACGCTGTGTCCGGTCGCGACACCCTCCTCGTGCTCGACAACTGTGAACACGTCCTCGACACCGTCGCGCACCTGGTCGATGCGTTGCTCGGCCGGTGCCCGGCGCTGCGCATCATGGCCACCAGCCGCGAGTCACTGGGGGTAGTCGGTGAGTCGCTGTTCGACGTCCGGCCGCTCGACCTGCCCGAACCCGGTGCTCCCGCCGTGGCAGCCGCCGCGGCCCCGGCCGTGCGCCTGTTCGCCGACCGCGCCCGGGCGGTGCGGCCCGGCTTCACCGTCGACGACGCGACGGTGGACGACGTCGTGGAGATCTGCCGGCGACTCGACGGCCTCCCGCTCGCCTTGGAACTCGCGGCGGCGCGGTTGCGCTCGCTGCCGGTCGGCGAAGTCCGCCGCCGACTGGGCGAACGGTTCGGCTTGTTGACCCAGGGCAGCCGTACGGCCCCGCCCCGGCACCGCACGCTGGCCGACGTCGTCGCCTGGAGCTGGGAGCTGCTCGACCACGACGAACGCCGCTTCGCCCAGCGGCTGGCGTTGTTTCCGTCGACCATCACCCCCGAGGGTGCGGCCTGGGTCGGCGGATCGGCGGCGACGCTGGATCTTCTCGCCTCGCTGGTCGACAAGTCGCTGCTGCACAGCGTGGACGAGATGCAACCGCGGTACCGGATGCTCGAGACCATCCGCGAGTACGCCCAGCAGCGGCTCATTGAATCCGGGGACGACCACGAGGCCCGGAAGGCGCTGATCGACTACGCCGTGGACCTCGCTGAGCGCGCCGAGCCACACCTACGCAACGCCGGCCAACTGCCGTGGCTGGCCCGGCTTCGCAGCGAACGCGACACGCTCGACGCCGCAGCCGTCCTGGCGCGCGAGGCGCGAGACGCCGTCGCCGTCAGCCGGCTCGCCGCCGCATCGAGCCTGTTCTGGACGATCCAGCTCGATCACCGCGACACCGTCCAGCGGCTGGAGCGAGCGCTGAGCGACGCCGTCGGCGCGCCCGCGGAGGCCAGAGCGACGATCGCCGCGTTCTACCTGTTCAATGCCGTGCTGGCCGGCGTGACGATCGACGTCGGCGAGGACCTACCGATCGGTGGTACCCATCCGGCGCATGCGTTGATCGCCCCCCCTGGTCCTGCTCATGCGTGGCGAGGACGTCGCCGCTCAAGCGCACGTGGACCAGGCGCTGGACGGCGCCGAGCCCTGGGCACGCGCCCTGCTGTTGTTCGTTCGGGCCATGGCGGGCGGGACCGGCGGCGACATGGCCGTGATGAACGACGATCTCGAAGCCGCCGCGGCGGCTTTTCGTGAATGCGGCGAGCGGTGGGGACTGTTGGCCGCGCTGACCATCTTCGGGCTCGCGCTGAGCATGTTCGGCGACGGGCGCGCGGCCGGCGCGCTCGAAGAGGCGATCCGGCTGCGTCGTGAGCTCGACCCGAGCGACGACGCTGTCGAGCAGCGAGCTTGGCTCGCCCAGATCCATGCCCACGCCGGGCGGACGGATCTGGCCAAGCCGGAATTGGCGGAGCTGGTGGCCGGGTCGCCGGGGCGTTACGTCGCGCTGGCGCATCACGTGCTGGGTGACATCGCCCGGCGCGACGGTGACCTGGCCGAGGCGAGGCGGCAGTACGACGCGGGTCTGGAAGTGGAGCGGCTGGCCGGAGGCATGCTGTTCGCCGCCGGCCTGAGTTCGTCACGGGCTCATCTCGATCTCGTCGTAGGCGACGTCGACAGCGCCCGGCGGCAGCTGGACCGAGCGCTGCGGGACGCGCTGCGGATCCGGGACATGCCGTTGGTGGCGATGGTCGCCGTCGCCGTAGCGCGGCTACTGGATCATCAGGGCGATGCGCGCGGCGCCGCCGAGGTCCTGGGGGCAGCCGAGATGCTGCGCGGTGCGCCGGACGTGCTCAACCCGGACATCGGTGAGCTCAGCGAGCGGCTACGGGCGACCCTGGGCGAGCGCGCCCACGCCGAAGCCGTCGAACATGGCCGCCGGCTCCGGCACGAGGACGCGCTCGAGCTGATCTCACATCACGCACGCTTGCGGTAGGCGTACACCGATGCCGGCACGAACACCGCGACGAAGGCCGCCGACCACAACAGCGACGCGGTGACCGGCCCGGAGACCGGACCGCCGAGCAGCAGGCCCTGAGCGGCCTCCACCACGTGCGAAACCGGGTTGACATCGACCCAGGCCTGCAACCAGCCCGGCATCGTCTCCGCCGGCGCCACCATGCTCGTGCCGAAGGCCAGCGGGAAGATGCCGAGAAAGGCGAACGTCGTGACCGCGGTCTCCTCCTTCACCGTCACCCCGATGAGCACGTTCACCCAGCTCAGGCTGAACCCGAAGAGCAGGGCGAGCGTTGCGGCGGCCAGCGCGGAGCCGGCGTTCGTCTCGACGCGGAATCCCATCAAGTAGCCGATGGCGAACAGCGTCACGAAGGCCACGATGTAGCGGACCATGTCGCCGAGCACCGAGCCGAGCAACGGAGCGGATCTGCCGATCGGCAGGCTGCGAAAACGGTCGAAGACGCCCTTCTTGATGTCGAGGTTGATCGCGAGACCCGTCGAGGTCAGCCCGGTCAGGATCGCCGTCATCACCAGGATGCCGGGGAAGACGTACTGCAGGTACTCCTGAGTCGAGCCGGCGACGGCGCCGCCGAACAGGTAGACGAACAGCAGTAAGAAGATGACCGGCAACAAGATGGCGTCCATGAACAATCCGGGGTTGCGCCGCACCTTGGTCAGGCTGCGCCCGGCCAGGGCGAGGCTGTGGCGGGCCAAGGCGTGCGGGCGGCTCACCGGCTGCTGTGTCGCCGCCGTGTGCTCGGTGGTGGTCAACGCGTCGGTCATGCTGCGTCCTCCTGGTCCTGGGGCTGGTCGTCGGTGTGCCGGCCGGTGAGGGCGAAGAACGCTTCGTCGAGGCTGGGCAGGCGCAGGGACAGTTCGGTGATGCCGATGCCGGCTTCGTCCAGGCGGCGCACGGCGGCGATCAGTGCTGCGTCGCCGTCGGCCGGCACGGTGAGCACGTCGCGGCGGGTGGTGTCGGGCGTGCGGCCCGTCACGGCTTCCAGGATTCCGGCCACTTCGGCGAAGCGGTCCGGATCGGTGGGAGATACGACGAGGGTCTGCCCGCCCACGATCCGCTTGAGCTCCGGCGGAGGCCCGGAGGCGATCAGCCGGCCGTGATCGATGACGGCGATGTGGTCGGCCAAGGCGTCGGCCTCCTCCATGTACTGCGTGGTGAGCAGGACCGCGCCGCCGTCGTCGGTCATCGACCGGATCATCCGCCAGACCTCGTCGCGCTTGCCCGGGTCGAGTCCGGTCGTCGGTTCGTCGAGGTAGACCACGCTCGGTCGGGCGATCAGGCTCGCTGCCAGGTCGAGGCGGCGACGCATCCCGCCGGAGTACGTCGACACTCGCCGCCCAGCGGCGTCGGTCAACTCGAACCGGGCGAGCAGCTCGTCGGCGCGCGCCTTCGCCTGCGGCCCACGCAGATCGAGCAGCCGGCCGAACAGGACGAGGTTCTCCCGGCCGGTCAGGTCTTCGTCCACCGAGGCGTACTGCCCGGTCAGCCCGATTCGTCGGCGTACCTGATCAGCCTGCTTGACCACGTCGAGGCCGTGCACGCTCGCCGTTCCCTCGTCCGGGCGGAGCAACGTGGCCAGGATCCGCACGGCCGTCGTCTTGCCCGCGCCGTTCGGCCCGAGGACCGCGAGGACGGTGCCCGGCTCGGCCGCCAGGTCGATACCGTCCAGCGCGGTCGTCTTCCCGAACCGCTTGACCAGGCCTTCTGTTCGGAATGCAAAGCTCATGTCCCGGAGCCTGCCGAACCGTCCTGGCAGATCTCGCACAGCGCACGCACAGTGCATGCACAGGGGCGGCACGGAAGCGCGCCATAGGCGCGACGGTAAGCGCTTGCCGCCGCGCCGCTCGTCTGTTTGACTGACGCCTCGTCAGGTCTAGACCTTTTCGAGGGGCACCCATGGATCTCTCCCGCCGTCGCTTGTTGTCGCTCCTGTCTGCCGCCGGGGTCCTGCCCGTCCTGGCGCCCCGCCTCGCCGGCGCGGCCGCCGCCACCGACGCCGACCGCGTGCTGGCCAACACCGTGGCGATCTTCGCCGGCACCGAGCAGACCAACGCTCGGCCCGAGGTCGCCGACAAGGTCGCCGCCATCGTGAGCACGGCCGCCGACCGCCTGCACCGCCTGGACACCGCCGGAGACGGCGAGTTGTTCGCCGGTCAGCCGCTCGGCACCGACAGCTCCAACCTGAACGCGGCGTACCAGTACCTCTACGAGATCGCGCTGGCGACCCGGACGCCGGGCTCGGACCTGCAGGGCGACATCGAGGTGCAGCGACGGGTCCTGGACGGGCTGGTCTGGCTGTATGAGAACTACTACGGCGACCAGTCAGCGGGCTACTACGGCAACTGGTTCCATTGGGAGATCGGCATCTCCAACTCGGTCACCCGGATCCTGGTCCTGCTCGCCGACGTGGTGAGTACGCAACGGCCGGGCCTCGTGGACACCTACGTCGCCGCCATGGACGCCTATCTGCGCAGCGGCAAGGACGGCGACGTCGACCTCGACTCGCGCTTCCACACCGGCGCGAACCTCGCCGACATCACCACCAACCGGATCTTGCAAGGAGCCGTCCTCGGCGACGACGAGCGCATCCACAAGGCGATCGAGGACCAGCTCACGGTCTTCGCCACCATCGACCCGTACAACCTGAAGCACGGCAACACCGACGGCTACTACGCCGACGGCTCGTTCATCCAGCACCACTCGGTCGCCTACACCGGCTCCTACGGCAAAGCGCTGCTCACCCGCGTGGTCCAGACCCTGAAGATCCTCGACGGCAGCGGATACGCCAACGGCGAGGCGCTGGTGCCCGTGGTCCACAGGTGGGTGGCCAACGGGTTCGCGCCGCTGATCTTCGAAGGCTGGATGATGGAGATCGTCAAGGGCCGCGCGGTGTCGCGGACCGGCAGCGGCTACGACGACGTCGCCGTCATCGTCGAGGCCGTGGTCGACCTCGCCGCCTACTCCGCAGGTGCCGACGCGGCCGCGCTGCGCAGCTACGTCGCCTTCATCCGGGCCAGCTCACGCACCACGCTCGACCCGTCTGATTTCGAATCCCCGATCAGCATCGCGCGCTACGCCGACATCGTCGACGACGACAGCATCGTGCCGGCGGATCTCAACCCTGCCTCGCGCACCGTGGCGTTCAACGCCATGGATCGCACCGTGCATCGTCGTCCCGGCTACGCGTTCGCACTCGCCCGCAGCTCGGATCGGATCAGCAAGTACGAGTACATGAACGGCGAGAACCTCATGCCGTGGTTCCAGGGCGACGGCGCGTACTACCTGTACCTGTCCGGCGTCGACCAGGCCGAGGCGTTCGGCGTCGACTACTACACCGTGGTGTCGCCGTACCGGCTGGCCGGTGTCACGGCCCCGGTCGAGCAGCGCCAGACGATCCCGCAGCTCTACGGCGAGCGATGGTACGAAAACCCCGACCACCCGTTGGAGTTCACGTCGTCGTCGGAGTCGCAGAACACGTACGTGTACTTCCCGCGCGGTACCAATCAGCACTCTGGCGGGGCGACGTTGGGCGCCTACGGCGCGGCCGCGCTGATTCAGTCCGACGACGTCGCCTACGCCGACAAGCAGGAGGGCATCCTGCCCGACGACTTCGTCGTCTACCGCAACGCCAACGCGACCAAGTCGTGGTTCCTGCTCGACGACGAGATCGTGGTGCTGGCCGCGGGGGTGGGGGACGAAGCCGGGCGCGCGGTGACGACGACGGTGGACTCCCGGCTGGCGGAACCGTCGGACGACGTGACCGTGCACGGAGTGCTGCGTTCCGGCGACGAGTGGGCGGGGCCGGGGACGGCCGACCTGCGCTGGTTGCGCTACGCCAACGCCACACACGGGACGGCGGTCGGCTATCTGTTCCTCGGCGGCGGACCGGTCGATGTCGCACTCGACGAGGTCACCCGCAGCCACCGCGTGATCCGCCTGTCCAATCGCGACACCGACGTCACCAAGAACGTCTTCGGCGTGACGTACGAGCACGCTGCGGGCGCCGAGCCGGCGACATTGGCGTACGCGCTGGTGCCGCACGCCACGGCTGAGGGGATGCAGGTCTACGACGACGGCCGGCTGTCGGTCGTCGCCAACGACGTGCAGGTGCAGGCGATCACGCACAGCGGGCTGAACCTCGTGGCTGCGAACACGTTCGGCCCAGGGAGCCACGAGGCGGCCGGAATCGTCATCGACGGGGCGGCATCGGTGCTCGTACAGACGCGGGCCGACCGTGTGACCACCGTGGCCGTATCCGACCCCACCATGCGGCGCGATTCCGTCACCGTCGTGCTGCGCGGCCGGCGGTTGACGAAGATCTCCTCCGGGCGAGGCGTACGAGTCAGCCACACCGACGACGGCACCCGCCTCGACGTCGACACCCATCACCTCTACGGCGGCACGCGGACGATCCGGCTACGCGGCTGAGCTCTCGATCATCGGCGCCGGCAGGAGGACAATAGTGTTGACAGGGGGAGGTCGCCATGACCGACAGGTCCGGCACGGCAGGCGCAGGTGGGGGAGCGTTCTACGGACTGGCGTTCATCGGGGCGCTGGTCTACTTCTGGCAACAGGCCTCGACGTTCGGCGAGTACGTGCTGGCGGTGCTCAAGGCGCTGGTCTGGCCTGCGTTCCTGGTGTATGAGGCGTTCGGGGCACTACTCGGCTGAGCAGCGTCACCGCTCTGGGGTGGATCATGGGTCGTCTGCGGAGTGGTGGGGCTGTGGGTGCATCATGATCGTCGTTTTGGGTGGATCATGGGTCGTCTGCGGCGTGGTGCGGCCGCTGATGCCTCATGATCGCCACAACCAGAAGTGCATTTAAAGTAATTTATGATTAGATCTTGACGTTCGAGGGCGCCTGGGCCACGCTGTCCAGCAACCGCGGGCAGGGCCCGCGGCACGCCGACTGCACAGCGCGGCACCGGTGGCGAAGCTGAATCCGCCTGCAACCCGCCGTCTCCACCCAGAGGTGCGCCCATGTCGAGACCCATCCGAGTCATCCGCCGACGCCGTGTCGTCGCCGCAGCAGCGTCCGCCGCCGTGATCATGCCCGTGCTGTGGTTGCCCGGCGCCGCTGTCGCTGACGGGCCTCCGGCGCGCCTGGGGGAGTTGCGGGTCGATACGCTGTCCGGCCGCGCGGACATGGTCACCGGCGGCGACGCGCTCGTTCAGGTCGACCTGCCGCGCCACGTTCCGCCGCGACGCGTCGACGTCACCGTCGACGGTCGCGACGTCACCGGCGCCTTCGAGTTCGACGACGCCGAACGGACCCTCACCGGACTGGTCACCGGCCTGGCCGAAGGTCCCAACGAACTACACGTGACGACGGGCGGCTCGAACCGGCCGTCGGCGGAGCTCACGCTGATCAACCATCCCATCGAGGGTCCGGTCTTCTCGGGGCCGCACCAGCAACCGTTCGCCTGCGAGACCGAGGGGTTCGAGGTGCCGGTCGTCGGTGGCACCCTCGGCGCGCCGCTGGATGAGAACTGCTCCATCGAGACCAGGGTCGACTACTTCTATCGGACGACATCCGACCAGTACGCGCCCTGGCCGGCCCAGGCGTCGGCCTATCCGGACGATCTGGCGACCGCGACGGTGAACGGTGCGCAGGTGCCGTTCATCGTGCGGATGGAGACCGGCACCGTGAACCGTGCCGTGTACCAGACGAGCATCCTGCACGATCCGCTGGCCGAGCCGGAGCCAGAGCCGGACGTCACCACCCGGCCGGCGGGCTGGAACGGGGCGGCCATCTACACGCTCGGAGGCGGGTGCGCCGGAGGGTGGTACCGGCAGGGGAGCACCACCGGCGGCGTGACGGACGAGGTGTTGCTGGGGCAGGGCTACGCACTGATGTCGTCGTCGCTGAACGTCTTCGGGAACAACTGCTCGGACGTGACGGCGGCGGAGTCGGCCATGATGGTCAAGGAACTCTTCGTCGAACGTCATGGCCCGATGGATCACACCATCGGCTTCGGCTGCTCCGGTGGCTCGTACCAAGCTCATCAGATGGCGGACAACTACCCGGGCATCCTGGACGGGATCGTCGTCGGGTGTTCGTTCCCCGACGTCGGGTTCAGTACCGTCAACTTCATCACCGACGCCTGGCTGCTCGACCACTACTTCACCAGCGACCCCGACGTGGCCTGGACGGAAGAGGAGCAGCGTGCGGTGACAGGTTTCGTCACCTACGCCACCGCCCCCAACGTCGCCTGGGGTGCTCGGCGTATCGACCCCCGTGCCTTCTGCGACAGCGTCCCGGCCGAGCAGCGATACCACCCGGACACCAACCCCGGCGGGGTGCGCTGCGGGGTGTACGACCACACCGTCAACGTCTACGGCGTCGACCCGGAGACCGGGTTCGCCCGACGACCCCTGGACAACGTCGGCATCCAGTACGGCCTGGCTGCGCTGAACGACGCGACCATCACGCCCGAGCAGTTCCTCGATCTCAACGAGAACGTCGGCGGGTTCGACGACGACGCCACCATCGGCCCCGAGCGCAGCGAAGCCGACCTGCACGCCGTACGCGCGGCCTACCGGACCGGGCGGCTGACCAACGGCGGCGGCGGATTGGCCGAGATCCCCATCATCGATCACCGTTCGTACGCAGACGACGCCCCGAACGGCGACATCCACGTCCGGTATCACACGTTCTCCATGCGGGAACGGCTCGAGAAGGCCAACGGCACGAGTGTCAACCACGTCAGCCTGCTCGACGACCGTATGCACGGATGGTTCAGCACGCAGAATCCGCTGGTCGTGCATGCAGTGACCCAGATGGACCGGTGGTTGCGCAACATCGCGGCCGACGACTCCGACCGGGCGCAGATCGACAAGATCGCCAGCGCGCGGCCGGCGGAGCTGGTCGACGGTTGCCAGACCCGGGAGCCGAACCCGACGTTCATCGCCGAGCCGCTGGACCGCGACCCGGACAGCACCTGCGAGCAGCTGTACCCATCCGCGTCGTTCCCCCGTGAGGTCGCCGGCGAGAGCGTCGCGGCGGACATCATCAAATGCCGCCGCAAGGATCCAGATCCTGCGGACTACGCCGTGGAGTGGACGGACGAGCAGTGGGACCGGCTGCAGGCCATTTTCGCCGACGGAGTGTGTGACTACTCCGAGCCCGGCGTGGAGCAGCAGGGCCTGGCGGGGACCTGGCTGCGGTTCTGATGCACAGTGGGCCTGGATCTGGTCAGCCCCGCGGTCCAGGTGTCTGAGCCAGTCCAGGCGCTGTCGGCCTGAGTGCTTCGTCGATCTCGGCCAGCAGCCGTGCTTTCGGGCGTGCTCCGACGACGGCCATCGTGATCTGCCCGTCGCGGAAGACCATCAGCGTCGGCAGCGACAACACCCGGTACCGCGCTGCGGTCGTGGGGTTCTCGTCGTTGTTGATCGTCGCCACGGTCAGCGAGTCAGCACGCTCGCGCGCAACGGCCTCGAGGACGGGTGCGAGCATGTGACACGGCGGGCACCATTCGGCCCAGAAGTCGACCAGGACCGGTCGAGGATGTTGAAGTACGGCGTGGTCGAAGGTGGCGTCGGTGACGATCGTCACGGCGCTGTCGGAGTCTGTCCTCGGCATCAATGCTCCTGCTCGGTGGTGGACGTGGTGGTCGTCGGACAGCCGGCGGCCAGACGGGCTCGGGCACGTTCGAGCTTGTCCGCCACCTGGGCCCGCCGCGCTGAGAGGACGCCGAGGCAGGCGTCGATGTCGGCCAGTTTGCGTTCGTAGGCGTCGATGGATTCCGCGCACGAGTCGCCGGTGTCGTGCCCGGCCCGGAGGCAGTCGACGAACGGCCTGGTGTCGTCCAGACTGAACCCGATGCTCTGCAGGGCCTGGATCTCGCGGACCAGGCGCAGGTCGGCTTCGTCGTACTCGCGATAGCCGTTGGGCGCGCGCTGCGCGGTGATGAGCCCTTGCGACTCGTAGAAACGCAGTGCCCGTGTCGTGATGCCCGCCTCGGAGGCGAGGTCGCCGATGCGCATGACCATGACGGTAGACCTTGACGCTCACGTCAGGGCAAGCACGACGGCGGGCGAGCAGCAACCCGGACGAGGTTCGACGACGACGCCGGCTACTGACCGATACGGCCGTCGATCCGCTCGCGCCATGGCCTCGGCGTCCAGGTCAGCGCACTTCAGTTCCAACGTGAGTCGGGCCGAGCGCAGCGCTTCGCTCAAGGTGGTGCGCTCGTCATCCAGCGTGGGCCCGTGTTCGCGCGGGTCGTCGTCGGAGGGCTTGCCGTCGGCGGTGAACATGTCGGCGCGTCGCGACGCAGTCACGGGCACGATGATGTGCCCGGATCGGCGCCGGGACAACGGATTTCCGCGACGACACTAGAACGTTCGTTCGAATCCGAGGTACGGTCGGTCTATGGCTGTTGCCTTCCAAGCGTCGCTGCTGGACGAACCGCTGGAGCCCGCGGGTGTGGGTGCTCTGGGGGCGAGCGTCGAGCGTACGGAGCTGACCGCCGGCGCATGGGTGGACCTCCGGCGTAGCTGGGTGCACGGGTCCGACTCGTTGTTCGCCCGGCTGGCGGAGTCCGTGCCCTGGCAGGCCGAGCGGCGGGAGATGTACGAACGTGTGGTCGACGTTCCCCGTCTCATCCGGTTCTACGGCGCTGATGAGACCCTGCCCGATCCAGTGCTGATCGAGGCGCGCGACGTACTGAACGACCATTACGGCGCCGAGTTGGGCGAGCCGTTCCGCACGGCGGGGCTGTGTTACTACCGCGACGGTCGCGACAGCGTCGCCTGGCATGGCGACCGCATCGGCCGGGGGAAGAGCGAAGACACCATGGTCGCGATCCTGTCGGTCGGTGAGCCGCGCAACCTGCTGCTGCGTCCGCGTGGCGGCGGTGAGAGCCTCAAGTTCTCCGTCGGGCACGGCGATCTGTTCGTCATGGGTGGCTCGTGCCAGCGGACCTGGGAGCATGCCGTACCGAAGACCAATCGCCCGGTCGGCCCGCGCATCAGCGTGCAGTTCCGGCCGGCTGGTGTGCGCTGAGTCGGGACCGACAGATGGCGGCCGGTGCATCACAGCGCGCACGTCGCGCAGCGCCGCTTGGTGTGCCGGTGATGAGCCAAAGACGCCATGGCCAGGGCGGCCGCCCAGATGAGATAGCCGGGGATGGCGACCCAGAAGAACGCCTCCGGCAGGTCGCCCATGCCGTCCGACGGCGGGAACGGGTTTCGGCCGCTGAGGCGCTCGATGATCATCTGGATCTGCATGAACCCGAAGTAGACCGTCATCGATCCGGACACCGCGATGCCGGGCCACAGCACCAGCGGGCGCGGTACCCGGCGCCCTCGCAGCCCAGGCACCCATTGCGGCCAGATCCGGCCGAACTGATGGACCTGCGCGAGGGGCAGCAGCGAACCGGCCAGCACGAATCCGAGGTCGAACAGCAGCGCCGAGGCACCGGCGCTCAGCGGTGACCGGTCGAAGCCCACCGCCGCCTGCGCCCCGATCCGGAGCACGCAACCGGCCACCGACACATACGCTGCCGCGTAGGCCCAACGCGGCATGTGGTCGATGGCTCCGGTCATCGCCCACAGTCGCCGGCAGGTCCGACAGGTCGGCCGCGCAGCCAGCAGATCCGATCGCACCGCCAGCAGCAGGGCCAGTCCTGACCCGACGCACACGGTGCGGCTGAGCGCCCCGAGCGGGTAGAACTCGATGCCAAGTCCAGGAAGCACCCCGCCGACGACGTCGAGCAGCAGCATCGCGCCCGCGGTGACCATCGCCAGGCCGACCGCCGCCGCCGTGATGCGCACCGCGTGTGCGGGGACGCCGGACACCGGCCGGACGACCAATACGCCCGCCAGCATGGCGGCGGCAGCACACAGGCCGACCGTGCCCCATCCGGACGTGAGCACGAGATCGGTGCCCACAGGCGAGAGCTCGCTCGGCTGGGTCGACACCTGCCACCACAGCCGTAGCGCGGTGTAGGCGGTAGCCATCGTCAGGGCGATCGCGGCGAACCGGTTCGGCGCGGATCGTGCGGCGGGTCGGGTCGCATGCTGGTGAATCGTCATGCGGCCAGCCTGGCCGCACAGCGAAGCTGAGCGCGTCCCCGCGGCGACGGAGTGCAGTCCCTCTGTCGGGGGAATGGCGGCCGTCGCCACGCGAACTAGAGCCAGCCGCGTCGGGCCGCCTGCACCCCGGCTTGAAATCGGTTCGCCGCCTGCAACTCGTCGAACAGCCGGCGAGTGCGCCGTCGCATCGTCCGGGTGGACCACCCCAGTTGCCGAGCGATCGCGTTGTCGGTCAACCCTGAAGCCATCAGCTGGGCCAATCGGTGGTCTTCGGCTCCATCGCCGGGCTCCTCGGGCGGGGCCGAGCCCACCGGTACCGCACGTTCCCAGTAGACCTCGAACAGCTCCAGCAGCGCCTGCAGGAGGGTCGATTCGCGAATGAGCGCCGCCTGAGCGTGCTCCACGTCGAGGTCGAGCGGCATCAGCGCCAGCCGCCGGTCGGCGATGGCCAGCTTCATCGGCAGTCCGCGCAGGACCCGCCCCTTCTCGCCCCGGGCGGCGAGCTGCTCCACTTCCTGCAGTGCCCCGGGCATCTCCAACGACTCGGGTGCGTAGATGGCGCGCCAGCGCACGCCGTAATCGAGGCTGACCGGCTCGACGGGGTTGGTGGCCGCGAGCGCGTAGGGCGGGCGGTCCAGGACGAGCATCTCTTCGTGGACTTGATGCTGCAGGCGGACGAACCACCGGCCGAGCTCTTCGGGCCCGTTGAGGATCTCGACCGTGCCGCCCCCGCCGCCGCGTCGCCGCACGGCGTGGAACACCGACGACAGCGCCAGCACGGAGCTGCGGACGCGCTCCAGCTCGTTGCTGCGATCTCGCACCAGCGCCTCGACGGCAGCCTCGGGATCGATGGCGGTGTACCGGCGTCGCCGCCCGGCCATCCGGGTGACCAGGCCGTAGGAGCGCAGTCTGGTGAAGGCGCGATCGACGCGGTTCTCCGGTGCGCCAAGCTGCTCGGCCAGTGCCGCGGGCGTGGCTTCCGGGAGGCTCAGCAGGGCGCGGTAGACGCGTTCGTCGAACGCACTGATGCCGACCGGTGCGAGGGACAGCGCCTGCGGGTCGTCGACGAGCGAGTCGTCGGGACGTACCTCGTCGGAGATCTCATCGGACATGGCGGACAGTGTGGCCGCATTGTGCCATAGGCCGCAATCGGCCACCGATCATCCGTTGTGTTCGGTGATCGTGCCCAGTACGAATAGGTCTAATCGCCACGGAATCCCCCGTCGCCGTGGCCGACACCGGGAGCACGATGTACCGCGAATCCACGTCCGCCGGCTCACCGTCTCGCCCCAGCCGGGTCCGATACGGCCTCGGCGCCACCCTTGTCGTCGCGCTCGGCACCGCCGGAGTCGCTCCAATGGCATCCGGTACCCCCACCGACACCGAAACGCCGATCCGGGTCATCGTCATGATGGCCGGCACACCCGCGCTGACCTCGGCTGGTGCTGGCTCTGCCGCAGCGGAGTCGACGATCATGGCCGAGGTGGATGCGAACCGCGCCGACCTGCGCGCCGCTCACGACGACATGCTCGCTGCCGCCGACGACGCCGGACTCGAGGTGACCCCGGTTCGCGAGTTCACCGACCTGATCGACGGCGTCGCCGTCACGGTCAGCGAGGCCGACGTCGAGCGGCTCGCGGACCTGCCCGGCGTCGCCGACGTGGTGCCCGATCAGCGCATCCGCAGCGCTACCGACGACAGTGTGCCGCTCATCGGTGCTCCCGAGGTCTGGGAGCGCGACGACGCCGACGGCGCCCCGGTGCGCGGGGCGGGCATGACGGTGGCAGTCCTGGATTCGGGCATCGACTACACCAACCCGTCGCTCGGCGGAGCCTTCGGCCCCGGGCACAAGGTGGTCGCCGGCTACGACTTCGTCGACGGCGACACCGATCCGATGGACGAGCACAACGGGCACGGCACCCACGTGGCCGGCATCATCGCCGGCGACGGTGAGGTCGTGGGGGTGGCGCCGGAGGCCGAACTGACCGCGTACCGAGTCATGAACTCCTATGGCTCCGGCTGGACGGCGGACATCATCGCCGGCCTCGAAGCGGCGATCGACCCTGCGAACCCGCACCGCGCGGACGTCGTGAACCTCAGCCTCGGCGGTCCCGGCGACGGGACCGACCCGCTCGGGCAGGCCGCCACCGCGGCCACGGAGGCCGGTGTGGTCGTCGTGGCCTCGGCCGGCAACTCCGGACCAGGAGCGCACACCGTGGGCTCACCGGCGCTCGCCGACGGGGTGCTGTCCGTGGGCGCCTCCGCCAGTGGCATCCGGCTGCCGGTCGCCGACCTCGTCGAACCGCGGCAGGAGCCGCTGCAGACCTTCCGGGTGCCCTACTCTGCCTCGCCACCGGACGAGCCGGTGATCGGTGAGCTGGTGGACGTCGGGGACGGGACCGAGGAGGACTACGACCGGATCGGGGACGTGACCGGCAAGATCGTCGCCTACCGCGCCCGGCTCCCGCGGGGCATGGAGAACGTCCAGCCGCACATGCTCGAGCAGGCGAGATTGGCCGAGGACCGCGGCGCCCTGGCACTGATCGCCTACACCGGAGCCGGCTCCGGCCCGATGCTCTCAGGCGAAACCGGTGAGCTCGTGAGCGCGGACGAGGCCGGAACGGTCGAGGTGCCGCTGCGCGGGATCGAATCCGGCGAGAGCTTCCGGATGGATCGTCTCGTCGTGCTCGGCTTCGCCGAGACGCAGTGGGAACGCGTGGTCCGCGACCTCGCCGAAGGGCCGGTGCGCATCGCGATCGCGGGCGAGGACATCACCGACCAGGTGGCGTCGTTCAGCTCGCGTGGCCCGACGGACGATTTCAGCATCGAGCCGGACCTGGTCGCGCCCGGTGTCGAGATCGCCTCCACCTGGCCGCTGGCGCAATGGGAGCCCGGCGTTTACCGACTGTCGGGTACCAGCATGGCCGCACCGCACGTGGCCGGTGCGGCGGCGCTGGTGCGCCAGCTGCACCCGGACGCGTCGGTGGCCGAGATCAGTGGTCGGCTGGTGGGTTCGGCGAAGGGCCTGGAGGCCGGACCGACGACGGCGGGCGCCGGTCGACTGGACGTGCCTGCCGCAGCTTCGACGTCGCTCATGGCCACACCGACGGCGGCATCGATGGGATTGGCCGACATGGCCGGGGACACCGTCGAGGGCAGCAGCACGGTGACGCTGCACAATCTCGGCGCCGACGACCTCGACGTCACCCTCACCACCGAGGCGGCACCCGGAAGCGTCGGAACGGCGACGGTCACCCCGAGGGAGGCGGTCATACCCGCCGGCGGCGAGCTCGAGGTGCAGGTGGCGGTTTCAGCCGAGACCCCCGAGTACGACGCCGATCTGTCCGGATGGGTCGTCGCGACCGCTGGCGCGGACGTTCCGCAGGTGCGCATTCCGTACCTGCTCGCAGCGCGGCACCTGGTGGTGCAGGCCTCGCCTGATCCGTCCGACGGCGCGTCGGAGGGCTTCGTCTGGACTCCTGTGGCGGTCTCCGAGCCGCCGGTGGTGACCGTGACGCCGCCTCGGGGCGCGCCCTACGACGTGCCCGCGCACCACGACCACGGCAACTGGTACCGCGCCGAACTGCACGGCGAACACGTCGGTGCATACGCCGTCCGGGCGTCGGTGACCACGGACGACGGACGGTACCTGCACGGTTCCGGCAGCTTCGAGGTGGCCGCACCGGTCGGGAATTCGCCCAGCCCCGTGAGCTGGCAGCCGATCGGCCCGAACGCCGACGGCGGCCCGATCGCCACCACGGCCGCCGACCCCGACGTCGCCGCGATCACCCAGTACACCAAAGCCGGGCCGTGGACGACCGATGACGGCGGAAGGACGTGGCGCCAACACAACCGGCTGCCCGTAGCGGGCGGAACCGGCGACATCGTCGTCGACGCAGCCGACCCGCAGACCATGTGGTACGCGGTCAACGGCAGCACGGGCGGCGTCTTCGACGTTCTCCTCGACCCGACGTATCAAGGCCGCATCCTGCGCACCGACGACGGCGGCGAGACCTGGCGCATTCTGGATTTCCCGGACGTCAGTGTGCTTCAGCTGGTCAGCGACGCGCGCACGCAGACGCTCGTCGCGGTGACCGAGGACGCGGTCATGGTGAGTCGCGACGGCGGCGAGCAGTGGTCCGGCCATCCGAACCCGGTGGGCGACGAACTCAGGGATGCCGATGTCGGCGGCACCGACGTGTTCCTGGCCGGCCCGGCCGGAGTGTGGGCACTACGAGGCGTGGTCGCCGGTGAGCCGTCGACGACGGAGCAGGTGTACGACTCCGAAGCTGCCGGCGTGGGCACCGTGGACGGCATGGTCGCCGACGACGTCGTGGTGGCCATGCTGACCGGCGACGACACCGTCGTCGGGTCCTACGACGGCGGGGCCACGTGGTCGCAGTTGTACGACGTGCCCGACGGCGGTGCCCTCGACATCCACATGGACGGCGGCGACATCATCGTGTCGACGTACCGGGAGTACAACCATCTCGGCGCCGACCACGGAACGTCGTGGACCACGCTCGCTCAGCCGGTGCCCGGCGCGATCGAGGACGACTTCGCCCGGTGGGGTGACGATCTGCTGTGGTCGTCACCCGGCGCGGGGATGTTCCGCACCGACCGCGACGGCGCCGGGTCGCAGCGCACCGGCGTCCAAGGCCGCACGGCCTACGACCTGGCCGTCGTCCAGGACGCTGAAGGCGAGGCGCGGTTGCTCGCCGGGACCGACGCGGACGTGTACGACACCGCACTGCCGACGCGCCCGAAACTTCCGGCCGACGTCGCCGAGTGGGGCCTGTCCGGGTTCGAGGCGCACACGGGAACCCGCGTGGCCACCGTCGTGCCGTCACCGCACGACCCGCAGACGGTGTGGAAGATCCGCGCGGACGCCTTGTCACAGTTCTGGGTCTATCGCAGCGTCGACGGCGGGCAGGAGTGGGAAGTACGCGGGAGGACGCATGAGGTCGCGTACGACCTCGCTCTCACCCCGGCCGATCCGGCGCGCGTGGTCGTGCCGTTCGGTAGCCGGGACGGCTACGGCCTGTTCGTCACGACCGATGCCGGAGACACGTGGCGCAAGCTCTTCCACGATGAGGTGTTCACGACGGTCGTCGCCGATCCCGACGATCCGGACCGGTTGTGGCTGGGCAGCTCGTCGGGCCTCTACCGTTCCGACGACTTCGGCCACACGGTCCAGAAAGTGACCGACGGTCAGGTCACGGCGCTGGCGATGTCCGGGGACCGGATCGTCGCCGCCGGCCCGGTCATTCAGGTCAGCGAGGACGGCGGGCAGAGCTTCACCACCGCTGACGCGGGTGGGGTGCCGATGATGGTCAGCGACGTGGTGGTCTCACCGCGCGATCCGGACGTCTGGTACGCCGCGGCCGGGTCGTACAGCGCGAACGGCCTGATCAAGGGTGGCCGAGGGGTCCTGCGCAGTTCCGACGGCGGGCACACCTGGGTGAACGTCTCCGGCGGGCTGCAGAACCTCGACGTCGTCTCGCTCGCTGCGAGCCCGGACGGGCGCTGGCTGTTCGCCGGCACCGACCAGGGTGGCGTCCACCGGGCTCGAATCCGGTAGCGGTGATCGTTGGCGCGTCGTGGCTGCCACAGCGACCACGACGCGCCAACGATCACCCCTCAGGGGTGGCCCGGAGTTCACCCTGACACATCCCTGAATCAACCCTTGACCTGCTGTTTCAGCGGTCCGGGTGGCCTTAGCGTGGCAGTCGTGCGGTGCTCGATACGCCGCCGATCGACCGACACGACCACGTGAGGACAGCCATGATCAGGGCACGACAACTCACCAAACGCTACGGAGACACGACCGCGGTCGACGCCATCGACTTCACCGTCGAACCGGGCACGGTCACCGGCTTCCTCGGCCCGAACGGTGCCGGGAAGTCCACGACCATGCGGATGGTCATGGGCCTGGATCACCCTTCGTCCGGTTCGGTCACCGTGAACGGCAAGGCGTACCGCGACCTCCCGGCGCCGCTGCACGAGGTCGGCGCGTTGCTCGAGGCCAAGGCGATCCACGGTGGGCGCAGCGCCTACAACCACCTGCTCTGGCTGGCCAAGAGCAACGGCATCTCCCGTCGCCGCGTCGACGAGGTGATCGAGCTCGTCGGGCTGGGCGCTGTCGCGCACAAACGATCCGGCGGCTTCTCGCTCGGGATGGGCCAGCGCCTCGGCATCGCCGCCGCCATGCTCGGCGACCCCGGCGTGCTGCTGTTCGACGAACCGGTCAACGGCCTGGACCCCGAGGGCATCCGCTGGATTCGCAACCTGATCCGCAGCCTCGCCGCCGAGGGGCGCACCGTGTTCGTCTCCAGTCACCTGATGTCGGAGATGGCACTGACCGCCGACCACCTGCTCGTCATCGGCCAGGGCAAGATCCTCGCCGACACCGACATGAACGACTTCATCGCCCGCAACTCGGCGAGTTACGTCCGCGTGCGCTCCCCGCACGCCACCGAGCTCGCCGAGCGGCTGAGCGCGCGCGGCTGGACGGTCGAACCGACCGATGACGGCGCGATGGCGGTCTATGGCGCCACCGCCGAGGAGATCGGCGACCTCGCCGGGTCCGAGCGGCTCTACCTGCACGAACTGGGCAGCGTGCAGGCCTCACTGGAGGACGCGTTCATGCGGCTGACCGCGGACGCCGTCCAGTATCAGGCCGCCGTTCCCGCAGCCGCGGCCACGCCCGCTCCAGGATCCACGCCCGATGCGCACGAACGCGCCGACCTGAACCCGGCTGGAGTGTGACCACCATGACCATCACCGCAACCGAACCCCGTGCGGTGCGAACGCATGCCGCGCCACCGCAGCGCGTCACGTTCGGCCGCATCGTCAGCGCCGAGTGGACGAAGGTTCGCTCCGTGCGCTCCACCATGTGGACGCTCGCGTCGATGATCGTCGTGAGCGTGGGGCTGACGGCCCTGATCTGCTGGGCGGTCGCCGGCGACCTGGCATCCGGAGACGCCGGCGGCGAGACGCCTGGCTCGTTCGTCAACTGGGGCATGATGTTCGGCCAGATCGGAGCGCTGGTGCTGGGCATCATCGTGGCCTCGGCCGAATACTCCAGCGGCATGATCCGCTCGACTCTGGCGGCCGTACCTCGCCGCTGGGCGGTGCTGCTGGCCAAGACGACGGTGCTCGGCGGGTTGCTCCTCGTCCTGGGCACCATCACATCGGTGGCGAGTTTCGCCGCGGGCAACGCGTTCCTGTCCGCCGAGGGCGTCGGGTTCGCCCTGGACGATCCGGGCGTCCTGCGGTCGCTGATCGGCGGCGGGCTGTACCTGGCGACGCTCGGCGTTTTCGGCCTCGGTCTCGGCATGCTGATGCGCCACACTGCCGGAGCGGTGACCGTGGGTATCGCCCTGGTGTTCGTGGTCGGGAACCTGGTGGCCCTGGTGCCCGGCGTGGCGGGGGAATGGCTGACGAAGCTGATGCCTGGCAACGCCGGCTCGGTGGTGGCGATGCTGGACTCCTTCAACCCCAACCTGCTGGGGCCGTGGACAGGCTACGGCGTGTTCGTCGGCGAGACCATCCTGCTGCTGGCCGTCGCCGGAGCCTTGTTCGCCCGGCGGGATGCCTGAGGCCGAGGGCGACTCACGGCGAGCGTTCGCAGGCGGTCGGTGGTGCACCGGCCGCCTGTGTTCCGTTGATCCGTACGGCGCTGACGGCGGCATTGTCGGTGTCGTCGGTCTCGCGTAACAGGTTCGCCGGGTCGGCGCGCAGCGTCAGGCAGTAGATGCCGTCCGGCAGGCCGTCGGCCAGCGGAAGCGATTGGCCAGGGGTTTCGACGTCGTAGTCGTCGGCGAAACCGGCGGTGATGCCTTGGACACTGGTGCGGTCGCAGTCGTCGTAGCGCTGGCTCGCCCCGGGCCACCGTGACCCGGGCAGTCGGCGGCTGTCGCGGAGGCAGAAGCTGACTTTGTCCGTCGCGGCGATCCGGGCCGCCCGGCCCGGGCGGGTGAGTACGTAGGAGGCCGAGGCGTCGAAGTGCCAGTGTTCGTGCGTGGGATGGTCGAGCATGCACCCGGCCGGAACCGTCTTGGCGGGCGTGTCGATCTCCGTGTCGTAGCGCTGGTCCCCGTCCGCATCGCCGATGACGGACTGGGCGGCGTGGCGCTGGTCGGGTGGGCAGTCCCCGCCGACGTCGGGCACCACGATCAGCGGGCCGTCCCCGACGTTGGCCAGCACAGCGCCGAACCGCAGCTCACGGCCGCCGTCGCCGGTGCGGCGGATCTGGACGTCCTCGGCCGGCAGGCTGCGCAGGTTCGGCAGCAGCAGTTGCGGCGCCCCTGCGCGGCGGGGGAGGTCGTTGGACTCGGCTTGAGCCGGTGCGGGCGCCCTGCCGCCAGCAGAATCACCGCTGGTCGAGGACGAGTCGCTGCACGCGGTGAGGGCGGCCGCCACGCACAGTGCGCCGATGGCCGCCGAGCCGAATCGGCGATCCCCCACACGTCATTGTCGCCCGAATCATCGCCCCTGGGTACCCGTCACGGTCATCGGGAACATGGCGGTGCACGCTAGGCTGTGTTGAGCGTTCCTGTCGCCTACATTCGAGGGTCCACGCCACCGTGTTCGCCACGCTCTCCGATCGCCTGTCCGCGACGTTCAAGAACATCCGCGGGAAGGGCCGCCTCTCCGAGGCCGACATCGACGCCACCGCACGCGAGATCCGTGTCGCGTTGCTCGAGGCCGATGTCGCCCTGCCGGTGGTCAAAGACTTCATCGCCGCGGTCAAGGAGCGCGCCCGCGGTGAAGAGGTTTCGCAGGCTCTCGATCCCGCCCAGCAGATCATCAAGATCGTCTACGACGAGCTCGTGCAGATCCTCGGCGGCGAGACGCGCCGGGTGCGCTTCGCCAAGCAGCCGCCGTCGGTGTTCATGCTCGCCGGCCTGCAGGGTGCCGGTAAGACGACCCTGGCGGGCAAGCTTGCCCTGTGGCTGAAGGACCAGGGCAAGCAGCCGTTGTTGGTGGCAGCGGACCTGCAGCGCCCGAATGCGGTCACCCAGCTGCAAGTGGTGGGCGAGCAGGCTGGTGTGGCGGTGTGGGCGCCCGAACCGGGCAACGGCGTGGGCGATCCCGTCGAGGTGGCTCGCTCCGGTGTCGAGCATGCCCGGCAGAAGCTGTACGACGTCGTCGTCGTCGACACCGCCGGCCGGTTGGGCGTCGACGAGGAGATGATGCGCCAGGCCGCGGACATCCGCGACGCCGTGTCGCCGGACGAGACCCTGTTCGTCGTCGACGCGATGATCGGTCAGGACGCCGTCGCCACGGCCAACGCGTTCCTCGAGGGCGTCGGTTTCGACGGCGTGGTGTTGACCAAGCTCGACGGCGACGCGCGCGGCGGGGCGGCGCTGTCGGTGGCGTCGGTCACCGGCCGACCGGTGATGTTCGCCTCGGCTGGGGAGAAGCTCACCGACTTCGACGTGTTCCATCCGGAACGGATGGCCTCGCGCATTCTCGACCTCGGCGACATGCTGACCCTCATCGAGCAGGCCGAGAAGGCCTTCGACAAGTCCGAAGCCGAGCAGATGGCCCGCAAATTGCAGGCCAAGGGCGGCAAGGACTTCACCTTCGACGACTTCCTGCAGCAGATGCAGGCGGTCAAGAAGATGGGCTCGCTCAAGAGCATCATCGGCATGCTCCCCGGAGCCGGGCAGATGCGCGAAGCGCTGGACGCCTTCGACGAACGCGAGCTCGACCGCGTCCAGGCGATCATCCAGTCGATGACGCCGGCAGAGCGGGCCAACCCGAAGATCATCAACGGCTCTCGCCGCGCACGTATCGCCCGCGGGTCCGGCACCCAGGTCAGCGACGTCAATCAGCTGGTCGAGCGGTTCTTCATGGCCCGCGACATGATGAGCCAGGCCGCCAGCGGCAAGTTCGGCGGCGGGATGCCAGGGATGCCCGGCATGGGTGGCATGCCCGGGATGCCAGGTGTCGGCGGCAAGAAGAGCAAGGGCAAGCAGTCCAAACAAGGCAAGAAGGGCAAGCGGGGAGCGCGGTCGGGCAATCCGGCCAAGCGCGCGGCGCAGCTTGCCGCCGCCGAAGACAAGCGCAATCAGCAACCTGCGCCAGGGCAGCTGCCGTCGGCGTTCGGCGGCGGCGACGAGGCGCCGGGTGATGGAAACTTCGAGTTGCCTGACGACATCGCCGAGTTCCTCAAGAAGCGTTGAGCCTCGGGGGAGGCGTGGTGAGTCCGGCCTGGCACGTCCGCGGCGTGGTGCTTCCCGAAGCTGAGCACCGAGACCTGTGGATCCACGACGGCCGGGTCACCTACGAGCCGGTCTCCGGCGCGCAGAGCGTGGGAACCGGCTGGGTCCTGCCGGGATTGGTCGATCTGCACTGTCACGTCGGTCTCGACAGCCATGGCGCTGTGGCCGACGACGAAGCCGAAAGCCAGGCCGTGACCGACCGTGACGCCGGCGTGCTCCTCCTGCGCGATGCCGGCTCACCGGCCGACACCCGCTGGATCGACGAGCGTGGTGACCTGCCGCGGATCGTGCGGGCCGGTCGGCACATCGCTCGGACTCGCCGCTACATCCGCAATTACGGCTGGGAGATCGAGCCCGAGGAGCTGGTCGCCTACGTCGAGCAGGAGGCCCGGCGCGGGGACGGTTGGGTGAAGCTGGTCGGCGACTGGATCGACCGCGAGAAGGGCGACCTCGGGCCGTGCTGGCCCCGCGAGGCCCTGGAGCCGGCCATCGCCCGCGCCCACGAGCTCGGGGCGCGGGTGACAGCGCACGTGTTCGGTGAGGAGGCGTTGCCGGACCTGCTCGGTGCCGGTATCGACGGCATCGAGCACGGCACCGGGCTGTCCGACGATCTGCTGGCGCAGATGGCCGAGCGCGGGGTCTCCATGGTGCCGACCTTGATCAACATCGCGAACTTCCCCACCTTCGCCGATCAGGGGGTGGCCAAGTTCCCGGCCTATGCCAAGCACATGCGTGCCCTGCACGAGCGTCGCTACGACACGGTGAGAAACGCCTACGAGGCTGGTGTTCCGGTGTTCGCGGGCACCGACGCGGGCGGCTATCTGCCGCACGGGTTGATCGCGCGCGAGGTGCTCGAGCTGGTCACCGCCGGCATCCCGGCCGTCGACGCCGTCGCCGCAGCGTCGTGGAAGGCACGCGCGTACCTGTTGGGCGACAGCGGTCGTCTCGACGAAGGTGCTGCCGCCGACCTGTGCGTCTACGCCGCCGACCCACGGGTGGAGCCCCAGACGCTACTGGAACCGGTCCGCATCGTCCTGCGCGGACGCATCGTTCGCTGACGTCGTTCGTTCCGCCGGCCGTCTTCTGCCACTTCTGGAGTGTCGTCCACGCTTGACGGGCTGCTGATGCGTGGAAAACCCTCCAGAAGTCGAACGTGGAACGGGTTCATGATGGTCGTGGGCGGGTCGTGAAGATCGTCGTGGTCCCAGGTGCGCGGTATAGCGGCATCTTCGACCACGACGATCTTCACGACCCCTTCTGGACTCCGCTGGGGGCGCTGATGAACGTCCCCGGCGGCAGCGCTTCAGCTCATGCTAAAGAAGTCTTGTTAAAGGAGTCTTTAGCAAGGTATCTTTAGCATCATGACCTCCGAACGACAGGCGATCAGCGATCCGACGAGCGTGCGCGCGCTGGCGCACCCGTTGCGGCTGCAGCTCTTGGACCTGCTCGGTATGGAGTCCGAACTGACGGCCACGCAATGTGCCGAGCGCACCGGTGAGAGCGTCGCCAGTTGCTCGTTCCACCTGCGGATGCTGGCGAAGTACGGCTACGTCGTGCCGGGCGAGCCGCGCGGGCGGGAAAAGCCGTGGAAGCTGGCCTCGCGTAGCCGAACCATCAGCCCGGACTACGACGACCCTGCCTCCGTTGAGGAAGTGTCGGTCTTCGCGCAGCTCGTGGTGGATCGTGAGGCCGACCGGCTCAAGCGGTGGCTGGCGCGGGCCGGGCGCGAGTTGCCGGAGTGGACCGACGCCACGCCATTGACGACGACGTCGTTGTGGCTCACCGCCGACGAGGCGAAGGAGATGTCCACCGCCATCATGGAGGTGCACCAACGCTTCAGCGAGCGGTTTCGGCAGCGACGCGACGACCCGACCACGCGCCCCGCCGGTGCTCGCCCGGTTCACGTGCTCGGCGCTTCCAGTGTCGACCCAGCAGCAGAATCTGCGGCATGAGCGCCTGGCGGCGGCCCGCCTTCCGGCGGCTGGGCACGGCGTGGACGTTCAGCAACTTCGGCGACAGCGCGCTGATCCTGACGCTCGGTATCTGGGCCAAGGACCTCACCGGCAGTAACGCCGCAGCCGGTTTGGTCTTTCTCGCCTTGGGGCTGCCGGTGTTCTTTGCTCCGCTCGCGGGCCACATCGCCGATCGCGTGTCGCGGCGGCGTCTGGTCATCGTCGTCAACGCCATCGCGGCCCTCGGCGTCCTCGTCCTCTTGTCGGTGCGCTCGGTCGATCAGCTGTGGCTCATCTACGTGGTGACCTTCGGCTACGGCTGCGTCGGCTATCTCACCAGTGCGGCACAGTCGGGGCTGCTGCGTGACATGCTCGCCGACGACGAACTCGCCGCGGCCAACGGCACGCTGAGCACGATCGATCAAGGGCTGCGGTTGCTCACACCGCTGGTCGGCGCGGGGCTGTACACGCTGTTCGGCGGTGCTGCGGTAGCGGTACTGACCTCAGCGATGCTGGCCGTCGCGGCCGTCGCCATGGTGACAGTGCGCGTCGACGAGACGCCGGCCTCACCGTCGGGGGAGCGCGAACGCTTCGTGCGCGAGGTGGCCGCTGGGGTCCGGCACATCCGGAGCGTGCCGGGCCTGGCACAGACGGTGCTCCTGGTCGGTGTCGCGTTCGCGGCCACCGGTCTCGCCAACTCCACGATCTGGGCCGTCATCGATGACGGGCTCGAACTCGGTAGCGAATTCTTCGGCGTGCTCGCCAGTATCCAGGGCGGCGGTTCCGTACTCGGCGGCCTGACCGCTGCCTGGCTGATCCGCCGCGGTGGTGAGCGGATGGCCATCGGGGCCGGGTTGGCGCTGCTGGCGGTGGGGATGGCGACCGGTCTGGTCGCCGTCGTCGCCGTCGTCACCGTCGGTGCGGCCGTGCTCGGCGTCGGCGTGGTGTGGATGGTGGTCGGGCTGGTCACCCTGCGGCAGCGGCTGACGCCGGCACGCTTGCAGGGTCGCGTCTCGGCCGCGACGAACATGGCGCTCAACGGCCCGCAGGCCGCGGGTACAGCCACCGGAGCTGCGCTGATCGCGGCGGTCGACTACCGCATCCTCGTCGCCGTCATGGCTGCTTCCATCGCCGTGTGCGCTGCGCTGGCCCTGGTACGCGCCCTCCAGCAGGCACGCTTCGACGCCGTCAGCACCGAGCCCGGCGCCGTCCTGAACGCTCCCGAACCGATCTGACCCGAGGAGGTCACCGATGCTGTACGTGCACGCCGGGGTGTACGACCCGCACGCCGAACGATGCATTCAAGCCGAGGAGAACCGGAACGCCCAAACCCTGATCAGGGCACGCCGACTCGAACGGTGGTCCCGGCGCGCCGCCAGGGTGTCGGCTCGACTGTCGCGTCACGCCGGAGCCTGGCGCGCCCGGCTGGTGTAGCTCGCCTCAGCCACGACGCTCGCGCAGCTGGTGAACGACGTGCCGGACGCACTCGCCCTGGTTGCGGAACCCCGGGTTGTGGAACGTGCGCCAGCCACCGTTCTTGCAAGCTTCCTTGGTGCCGAGTACGACGACCTCGAGCGGCTGCGGGTCCGGCCAGGTGGCTCGTGGACGGTCCTGGTTCTCGCCCAGGCTTTCCCAACGCAGCAGGTCTCGTCGGGTCTCGCCGGGCTGGGGGAGTAGCCGACGGGCGTGGAACGAACCGGCGTCGCCGGAATCGTCGTTGAGGTTGACCTGCATCTCGGTGCCGTTCTCATCGGCCGGTGGATGCTCGTAGTCGGAGCGGACGGCTGCCACGGAGTCAGGGACGGTCGGCGGCGAGGCGATCTCCTCGATCGGTTCGAGGCTCTGCCCGTCGATGACGAAGGTACGGGCGTCGCCGTGGCAGGTGACGTCGAGGCGCAGGTTGCCGTCGTCGGTCAGTTCCGGAGCCCAGTAGATCTCGACCTCGAAGACCAGCGTGCCGGGCTGGGAGAAGTCCCACGCTCCGGTCCAGTCGCTGACCTGGACGCGTTGCCAGCCGTCTTCGGAGTCGTCCGGGCGAGCCACGTAGACCTGCGTGTTCCCGTCCTCGTCGTACTTGTGGTAGGCCACCACCGGCTGCCCGTCGGCGTCGAAGCCGACCTGGACGTTGTTGTTGATGACGCCGCCGTCCACCGGCACGGGGTCCACCGCGTCGCTCTCGGCGCGGGTGATGGGCAACGGCTCGGGGGTATCCGCGCTGTCGCTCCAGCTGATCAGATCGGTGGTCTTGGCGTAGGAGACGGTGTTGCTGGTGGAGGCTATGCCGGTTTCGCGCCACACCCACACCATGTGGTAGTCGCCGTCGGGGCCGAGTCGCGGCTTAGCGGCGTAGGCATTGCGCTCACCCTCACCGTCCAGTACCGGGGTCTCCAGCAGCGCTCGCCACTGGTCGGTGGCCTCGTCATAGGCGTTGTAGATGTCGACGCCGTTGCCGCTGCTGCCCTCGCGGTAGCGGAACACCAGCGTGCCGTCCTGGAGCCGGAGGAAGACCGGGTAGGTCACCGAACTCTCCAGCTCGGGGTTCGTCATGTGCGCCACCCGTTGCAGCGTGGTGACGTCTCCCGGGGTCGTCGTGCGCCAGTAGCGCAGCTCGTCGTTGTGCATGTTGCCGGCGACGTGGAGGTTGCCCTCACGGTCGGTCTTGACGGTGATGTAGTTGTGACTGTCCCAGTCGATGGTGGAGGTCAGCTGCTGTTTGGTCCACTGATGGCTGTCGAGTTTGCGATGGGCGACGGTGAGGACGCGGTCGGAGCCGTAGTAGGCGACGTACTGGTCGTCGCCATCGGTGACCATCGACTGCCCGACGTAGTGACCGGCCCAGGTGTCGCCCACCGAGACGGTGTCGATGATCACCTCCTGCGGCGCATCGGCGGGGTCGGCGTCTGGCACGGTGCCGCAATTCAGCGGCAGATCGTTCGGCTCGGCCTGGGCAGAACTGACGAAAATAGTGGTCAGCGTGGCGACCGCGGCGAAGGCGGCCACGCCGGCGACGACGGTGCGCCGCGCGCAGCTGAGACGGTGAGGCATCACACGGGCTCCTGGAGTCGCGGACTCAAAGCCCGCGGCGGACGACGAGATGTAACGTTTCAAACACAGATCGTCGCGAACAGCAAGCCCCTGGCCGAATCAGGACGCCGAGAACGTGGCGGTACACCGCCGCCGTGGAGTTGGGTCGGCAGCGATCGATCTGGCACAATGACGTGTTGAACCGGTGCCCGTGTGGACCCTCTCACCCGCGGATGCCGTGTCCATCGAACCGTCGGCACCGATCCCCACTCGGGTGGCGGCGGGTCATTCGCGCGTGAAAACTCGAGGAGACTCCGCCCAAGTGGCTGTCAAGATCAAGCTGAAGCGGATGGGCAAGATCCGCACCCCGCACTACCGCATCATCGTCGCCGACGCCCGCAACAAGCGCGACGGCCGGGCGATCGAGGAGATCGGCCTGTACAACCCCAAGGTCGAGCCCAGCTACATCAAGCTCGACTCCGAGCGCGTGCAGTACTGGCTCAGCGTGGGCGCTCAGCCCACCGAGCCCGTCGCGGCGATTCTCAAGGTCACCGGCGACTGGCAGAAGTTCAAGGGGCTGCCCGGCGCCGAGGGCACGCTCAAGGTGGCCGAGCCCAAGGGTGAGAAGCGTGCCGCCTTCGATGCCGCGCTGGCCGAGGTGCACGGCGAAGCCAAGTCCGGCGCCACGACGCCGAAGAAGAAGTCGGCCAAGAAGAACGCGCCGAAGGCTGAGGCCAAGGCTGACGACAAGGCCGAGACCAAGGCTGACGACAAGGCCGAGGCCAAGGCTGACGACAAGGCCAAGGCTGACGACAAGGCCGAGGCCAAGGCCGACGAGACGGCCGAGCAGACCCCCGAAACCAAGGCCGACGCCCCGGCCGCCGAGGCGAGTACGGAAGAGTCCTGATGCTCGCCGAGGCGCTCGAACACCTCGTCGCCGGCATCGTCGAGCACCCCGACGACGTCCGTGTCCGCGCTCGTCAACTGCGGCGTGGGCGGCTGCTCGAGGTCAGAGTGCACCCCGACGATCTCGGCAAGGTCATCGGCCGGGGCGGGCGGACGGCCAGCTCGTTCCGCACGGTCATCGGTGCGCTGTCCGACTCCGGTGTGCGTATCGACTTCGTCGACGTCGACGGGCGCTGACACCTCGCACATGACGATCGAGCCCGTGCTGTGGGCGCCACACGGCACGGGCCGCCCGTCGTGCCGCGCGACGGCAGGGGGAGGGGAACCGCAGAGATGATCGTCACGGTCGGCCGCGTGACCCGTGCGCACGGCATCCGCGGAGACGTCACGGTCGAGGTGCGCACCGACACGCCCGACGAACGCTTTGCCGCCGGGCGCACCCTGATCACCGAGCCCGCCTCGGCGGGTCCGCTGACGGTCCGGCAGTCCCGCTGGCACAGCGGCCGACTGCTGGTGCGGTTCGAGAACGTCGATGATCGCGACGCGGCAGAAGCGCTGCGCGGCACTGTGCTGCAGACCGAGATCGACGATGACGAACGTCTCGACGATCCCGAGGAGTTCTACGATCACCAGCTCGAGGGGCTGCAGGTCGTGACGGTCGCCGGGAACGAGGTCGGCACGGTCGGCGAGGTGATTCACGCACCTGCCCAAGACGTCTTGGTGGTCCGCCACCCCCGGGGAGGCGAGTCGCTCGTGCCGTTCGTCGCCGACATCGTCCCCGAGGTCGATCTCGATTCCGGGACCGTGATCGTCGACCCGCCGCCCGGTCTGCTCGAACCCGAGACCCAGACCTCCGGCCCGCGGAAGCGGTCGGCGACCCCGGAGTCCGGGTCATGAGGATCGACGTCGTCACGATCTTCCCCGGGTACATGTCTCCGCTGGAGCTGTCGCTGGTGGGCAAAGCACGCGAAGCCGGACTGCTGGACCTGCGGGTGCACGACCTGCGCGACTGGACCACCGATCGGCACCGCACGGTCGACGACACGCCGTACGGCGGCGGTGCGGGCATGGTGATGCGGCCCGACGTGTGGGGCGACGCCCTGGACGACCTGCTCAGGCAACGCGACGTCGACGCCCGCCCACCACGACTGCTCGTCCCCACCCCGTCGGGGCGCTTGTTCGATCAAGCGATGGCTCAGGAGTTGGCCACCGAGCCGTGGATGGTCATCGCCTGCGGGCGCTACGAGGGGATCGACGCCCGCTTCGTCACTGACGCCGCCGCACGGATGCCGGTGACGGAGCTGTCCATCGGCGATTACGTGCTCGCCGGCGGCGAAGCAGCTGCCCTGGTGGTCATCGAGGCGGTCTCGCGCCTGTTGCCCGGCGTACTGGGCAACCCGGACTCCCTGGTCGAGGAGTCACACGGCGCCGAAGGACTGCTCGAATACCCCGTGTACACCAAGCCGCCCACGTGGCGCGGCCTGGACGTGCCAGAGGTGCTGTTGTCCGGCCATCACGCGCGGGTGGCCCGATTCCGGCGCGACGAAGCGTTGCGGCGCACGGCGTTACGCAGGCCGGAGTTGCTGAAGAAGATCGACGCCGACCGTCTCGACGAGCACGACCGAGCCGTGCTCGAGGCCCTCGGGTTTCACCTAGAGCCCCCTTCTGTGGCAGACTGATCGGCTGTTGCCCGAGTCGCGGTCGCCCCTGCCACAGGGGGGAAGCCGGCCGATGCCTCCGGGCCCTCACCGCCAGAACTTCGATACCGTCGGCGACCTGTGGCGCCCTCGAGGAAGCGAAACCCGTCATGAACACTCTCGACGCAGTCGATGCCGCCCAACTCCGTGACGACATTCCGGACTTCCGGGCCGGCGACAACCTCAAGGTTCACGTCCGCGTCGTCGAGGGCTCGCGCTCTCGTGTCCAGGTGTTCCAGGGCGTGGTGATCCGCCGGCAGGGCGCCGGCATCAGTGAGTCGTTCACCGTGCGCAAGGTGAGCTTCGGCGTGGGTGTGGAGCGCACCTTCCCCGTTCACACGCCGGTCATCGAGCGCATCGAGCTCGTGACGCGCGGTGACGTGCGCCGCGCCAAGCTGTACTACCTGCGTAACCTGCACGGTAAGGCCGCCAAGATCCGGGAGAAGCGCGAGACTTCCTGAGCCGGCGCACCCCGCACCAGCCCGTCCCGGCGCGATGACCGATACCGCCGCCGGTCGGGCTCGGCGCGGATCGTATTGTGTTGCGCGTGCCACCCGAAGCGTTCGACTCGACCCCGGGCTCGGCCCGGACACCTCAGGGGGAAGCCTTGACCGAGGAGAAGTCGCCTCGGGATGGCGCCGAAAACACCGAGGACTCCGGCTCGAAGCGTGGGCTGAGTGCGTTCATCAAAGAGACGGCCATCGTGGTCGTGCTCTCGCTCATCATCGCCACCGTAGTGCGAATCTTCCTGGTACAGGCGTTCTTGATCCCCTCCGGCTCGATGGAGGACACGCTGCTGGTCGGGGACCGTGTGCTCGTATCCAAGATCAGCCTGCGCTTCGGCGAGGTGCATCGTGGCGACGTCGTCGTGTTCGAGGACCCGAACAACTGGCTGGGCGCGCAGGCACCCGATGACGACACCGGGGTCGGCGCCGCGGTGCAGGAGTTCTTCGAGTTCGTCGGTGTGCTGCCCGACGACTCCGAGGAGCATCTGATCAAGCGCGTGATCGGACTCGGCGGCGACACCGTGGCCTGCTGCGACGAATCGGGCCGCCTGACCGTCAACGGCGAGCCGGTCGACGAGACCGCCTACCTGTTCCCGGGTGACTCGCCCTCGCTGAAGGAGTTCGAGGAGACCGTTCCCGACGGCGAACTGTTCGTCATGGGCGATCATCGGTCCAACTCCGGCGACTCCCGCATCCACGGCACCTTCGACGAGGATCTCGTGGTGGGGCGAGCCTTCGCGGTCGCCTGGCCCATCTCGCGCTGGGGCTCGTTGTCCGACGACGGCGCGTTCGACGCCGTGCCTGCCCCCTGACGCCGTGACGTCGTAGGGTGAGCCCATCATGACCGTGTCGACCGTTCGCCGCCGTACCGTCGTCCGGCGTGATGCCGGGCTCTACGCCTACGAGCGCACGCTGGCGCGCTCCGGGTTCGCGCCGGTCGCCGGCGCGGACGAAGCTGGCCGGGGGGCCTGTGCGGGTCCGCTGGTCGTGGCCGCGGCCATCCTGCCCACCGGGCGCCGGGGCGAAGTGCCCGGCCTCGCCGACTCCAAGCTCCTCGTCCCAGCCGTGCGCGAGCAGGTCTACGACGAGGTCGTCGCGCGCGCCCAGGCATGGTCGGTGGTGGTCGTCGAACCCGGCGACGTCGACCGCGTCGGCCTGCATCGCTGCAACATCGAGGCGATGCGCCGTGCCTTGGCCCGCCTGGACATCGCACCGAACTACGTGCTCACCGACGGCTTCCCGGTCACGGGCTTGGGCGTGCCCGGCCTGGCGATGTGGAAGGGTGACCAGGTCGCCGCGTGCATCGCTGCAGCGTCGGTGATCGCGAAGGTGACCCGAGACCGGATCATGTGCGAGCTGCACGAGAAGTGGCCGGAGTACGGATTCGACGCCCACAAGGGCTACTCGACGCCCGAACATCAACAGGCCCTTGATCGGCACGGCCCGACCCCGGTTCATCGTCGGTCGTACGCGAACGTCTCCCGCGTGGTATCCGTGGATGACGATGGTCCGAGAGGAGAGCGCGAGACATGAGTGCAGAAGATCTCGAGAAGTACGAAACCGAGATGGAGCTGTCGCTCTATCGCGAGTACCGCGACGTCGTCGGGCTCTTCTCGTACGTCGTCGAGACCGAGCGGCGTTTCTACCTGACCAACAACGTCGACTTCCAGGTCCGCGGTGAAGGCGCTGACGTCTACTTCGAGGTGACGATGAGCGACGCGTGGGTGTGGGACATGTACCGCCCGGCGCGGTTCGTGAAGAACGTCAAAGTGGTGACCTTCCGCGACGTCAACGTGGAAGAACTGGCCAAGAGCGACCTCGAGATCCCCAAGACCTGACCGCCCCCACTCGGGTGAAATGATCATGTTCACTACCCGATTCCCTGCCACACCACCCATGTAAGCCTCGTGGTGCGGCACAACGCCTCGTGGTGTCCAACAACCGACTGAGCTGATCGCCGCTCTTGACGTCCGGCCCGGCTGTCCACAGCTGAGCGCTGAGACGTGAGTTGTCCACATTCGCCGCCAACGGCCTTGGCCGATTCGTCCGGCCGCGACACGCTCGGTGCCGGAGGTGAGGCCGGTGCGGGTCAAGGACAAGATCGGGCAGTACGGCGAGCAGGTCGCCGTGCGGTACCTGCAACGCGAAGGGTTCGTCATCCTCGCGCGGAACTGGCGCTGCGAGGTCGGCGAGATCGACATCGTGGCCTTGGACGGTGCCACGGTGGTCGTCTGCGAGGTGAAAACCCGCAGCGGGTTCGGGTTCGGCTCCGGGCTCGAGGCGGTCACCCGCGAGAAGATCGCCCGGTTGCGGCGCCTCGCGCTGCGTTGGCTGGCTGAAGCCGGCCGGGCCGGCAGCCCAATGCGCATCGACGTCGTCGCCGTTCACCGCCGCCGGACCCAGCCGCGCACCGAACCGCTCATCGAGCATGTGCGAGGTGCCCAGTGACGCGCCTGGGCCGCTGCCGCAGTGTGGCCCTGGTGGGCGTGCGCGGCGCCGTGGTCGACATCGACGCCCACATCGGCGGGATGCCCGGCTTCACCCTCATCGGGTTGCCGGACGCTTCGCTGTACGAGGCGCGAGACCGGGTCCGCTCGGCGGTGCTGTCCAGCCGTGAGGCGTGGCCGCTGCAGAAGATCACCGTCAGCCTGTCGCCGGCGTCGCTGCCCAAGCGCGGCAGCCAGTTCGATCTCGGCGTGGCCGTGGCCGTTCTCGCCGCGGCCGAAGAAGTTCCCGTGGGAACGACCGAGTCGGTGTTGTTCCTCGGCGAGCTCGCTCTCGACGGACGGTTGCGGCCGGTTCGCGGCGTGCTCCCTGCCGTACTCGCCGCGGCCAGAGCCGGGCTGACCAAGGCGATCGTGCCAGAGCCGAACCTCGAGGAGGCGCGGCTGGTCCCCGGCGTGCACACGTTCGGTGCGCGTTCGTTGCGGCAGGTGTTGGCGTTCCTGCGTGGGGATGACATTCCCGCCGAGGAGCCGGACGACCTCGTGGCACCCAGCGTCGGCGGCGAGTACACCGCCGACAGCGACGATCTCGCCGACATCGCAGGTCAGCGCCATGCGAAGACGGCGATAGAGATCGCTGCGGCCGGGCATCATCACGTCCTGCTCAGCGGGCCGCCGGGAGCGGGTAAGACGATGCTCGCGCGTCGCTTGCCGACGTTGTTGCCCGATCTGTCGACCGAGGATTCGCTCGAGGTCACGGCCATCCACTCGGTGGCCGGCGTCCTGCCGCCGGACCGTCCGCTGATCGCGCGCCCGCCGTTCTCGGACCCGCACCACACGTCGTCCACGGCGGCCGTGGTCGGTGGGGGCAGCCGGACGATCAAGCCCGGTGCGGCCAGTCTGGCTCACCGGGGCGTGCTGTTCATGGACGAGGCACCGGAGTTCTCTCCGCGCGTGCTCGACTCGCTGCGCCAGCCGCTGGAGAACGGTCAGATCGTCCTGGCTCGGGCGGAGTCGACAGCGGTGTTCCCGGCTCGGTTTCTGCTCGTGCTCGCGCAGAATCCCTGCTCGTGCGGCAACCACGGCAGCGTCAGCCACGAGTGCACCTGCAGCCCGGACTCGGTACGCCGCTACGGCCAGCGGGTGTCGGGTCCGGTGCGCGACCGCGTGGACGTTCGGGTCAGGGTCGAGGCGCCGACGATCGCCGACATCGACGCTGCGGTCGACTCCGCCGAACCCGGGTCTCGAGTCGCCGAGCGGGTCGCGGCTGCTCGTGAACGTCAGGAACGCCGGCTGCGGGAAACGCCGTGGCGCTCGAACGGCGAGCTGCCCGGCTGGTTTCTCCGGCGCGAGCTGCGACTGCCGCCCGACGTCACCACGCCGGCCTATGACGAGCTGCGTCGAGGCAGCGTCACGGTGCGTGGTGCCGACCGTATTCTGCGCCTCGCCTGGACCGTTGCCGACCTCGCGGGGCACGACCGCCCCAGCCGTGCGGACGTCATGGAAGCCGTCGAGCTGCGGCTCGGCCGAGCAGCATGAACGCGGACGGACCGGTGGACCATGCCGAGCGGGTGGCCCGGGCGGCCCTGTCGGCCCTCGTCGAGCCTGGCCACACCGTGCTCATGCGACGTGTCGACGCCGCCGGTGCCGAGGCCACGCTGCGCGCGATCCGGCGGGGCGACACCAAGCTCGACCCGAACCATCGAATGCGTGATCGGTTGCGTAGCGGGCAGGTGGACGGCGAGGAGGTGCTGGCCACAGCGGACCGGTTGGGGATCGGCTACCTGTGCCCAGGCGAGGCCGGTTGGCCGGTCGCGCTCGAGGTGATGCGCGAAACCCTGGACGCCGGCGCGGACGCGGTGCCACCCCCGCTGGGCCTGTGGTGGCGCGGCGAGGCGGAGCTGGCCACAGCCGCGGAATCGGCCGTGGCCGTGGTCGGATCCCGCAATGCCACTCGGTACGGCGAGCGGGTCGCAGCCGATCTCGGTTCGGACCTGGCGATGGCCGGCTGGACCGTCGTGTCAGGTGCCGCCTTCGGCATCGACGCCGCATCGCACCGCGGTGCGCTGGCCATGGGCGGCACGACGGTGGCGGTGCTGGCCTGCGGCGTCGACGTGGCCTATCCGAAGAGTCACGCCAGCTTGCTCGACCGGATCGCCGCCCAGGGTGTCGTGCTCAGCGAGATGCCGCCGGGCGTACGGCCGATGCGGTCGTGGTTTCTGGCTCGCAACCGCATCATCGCGGCGTTGTCGGCCGGCTCCGTCGTCGTCGAGGCGGCGATGCGATCCGGTGCATTGAGCACGGCCGGCTGGGCGGTCAAACTCAGCCGGGAGGTGCTCGCCGTGCCGGGCCCGGTGACTTCCGCGTTGTCGGCAGGGTGCCACGACCTCGTCCGCGAGAAAGGGGCGACGTTGGTGACCGACGCGCGCGACGTCGTCGATGCGGTCGGGGCGCTGGGCGCCGATGCCGTACCAGCCCGGCGAGGCGAGGACCGGCCCTTCGACCGCCTGTCGCCGGTGCACCGACGGCTGCGCGAAGCGATGGCCGTCGGCCGGACGACGAGCGTGGCGATGCTGGTCGAAGCCACGAGCTTGTCGGCTGCGACCGTGCGTGCCGAGATGGACGTGCTCGCTGGAGCCGGCTGGGTCGAGGAGGACGGTGCCGGGTGGCAGCTGCCGCGTGGCGGTCCTTGACCAGGCCGTTCGTGGGCCGCACTGTGAGCTTGTGGAGACCCCAGCCGACGATCTGCCGCCTGCTCTGGCATCGGCCGTGGCGGAGTTCGCCCGGTATCTCGGTGCTGAACGCGACCGATCCGAGCACACGGTGCGCGCCTACGTCGGCGACGTGACGAGCTTGATGACGCACCTGGCGCGGCGCGGCATGACCGAGGTCTCCGAGCTTGACCTCTCGGTGCTGCGCAGCTGGCTGGCAGCACAGCGCACGCAAGGGCGATCGCGTGCGACGTTGGCGCGCCGGGCGTCGGCGGCCCGGGTGTTCACGGCGTGGGCGCACCGCGGCGGGCGGTTGGCCGAGGACGTGGGGGCGCTGCTCGCCGCGCCACGGGCGCATCGAGTGCTGCCTGAGCCCCTGCGGGCCGGCGAGGCGTCGACCCTGCTCGACGCCGCAGCGGACGCCGCCTCCAGCGGCGACCCCGTCGATCTGCGCGACCATGCGTTGCTCGAGTTGCTCTACGCCACCGGGATCCGCGTGGGCGAGCTCGTCGGTCTCGACGTCGACGACATCGACGCCGAGCGCCGGGTGGTCCGCGTCTTCGGTAAGGGCCGGCGGGAGCGAAGCGTGCCCTACGGTGTGCCGGCGCAGACCGCCCTGGATGCGTGGCTGCGCATGGGACGCCCGCAGCTGGCGCGGTCGGCGGCCGCAGCGGCGCTGTTCGTCGGTGTCCGGGGGGCCCGGCTCGGGCAGCGTGGGGCGCGCGCCATCGTTCACCAGCGGCTGCGTGCCGTGCCGGGCGCGCCCGACGTAGGCCCGCACGGGCTTCGGCATACGGCCGCGACCCATCTGCTCGAAGGCGGCGCGGACCTGCGCAGCGTGCAGGAGCTGCTGGGCCACGCCTCGCTGGGCACGACGCAGATCTACACTCACGTCTCCGTCGACCGGCTGCGGCAGGCCTACCGGCAAGCCCACCCACGCGCGTGACCGGCGAACGCGCGACCCCGGCGTGCTTGGCGCGTTCCGGTTCGCCCGCGGGTGTCCCGGGCAGCCACAGCATCGGATCAACCACCTGTCCATCGGCATACACCATGAAGTGCAGGTGACACCCCGTGGACGAGCCGCTGGTGCCGACCAACCCGATCGTGCGCCCGGAGGCAACGGTGTCACCCGCCGTGACGGCAGCCCGGGCGAGATGGCTGTACGACGTGGTGACGGGCACGCCGCCCACCCGGCCGTGATCGACCGTGACCTGCAACCCGTAAGCTCTCCGGTCGCCCACGTCGGTGACGCGACCCGCCGCCGCGGCGTGGACGCCGGTGCCGCAGGCCGCGCCGAAATCGGTGCCGTCGTGCAGCTTGTACACGCCGGTGAGCGGATGCGTGCGCATGCCGAACGCCGAGGTGACGCGTGGCTCGGCGACCGGCCACGCGAGCCGGGCGCCCCCGGGGAGCACCGGCGGGTCCGGCGCATCGCCGGAGACCGTCCGTTCCCCCAGGGGGAGCAACCTGACCGTGCCCGGTGCGGCTGCCACGAGGCTCAGCGGGTCGATGTAGCGCGCGTTGCTGCGCGCGCCCCAATGCAGGCAGGTCGCCGGTGCGCAGTGGCTGCCCGCCGCGGCGAGCGTGCCGATCGGGTCTCCGGCGCGCACGACGTCGCCATTCGCCACGCTCGCCGTGACCGGCTCGTACGTGGACTGCAGTGGGCCGTGGTCGACCACGAGCACGCCCCGCCCGGCGACTAGGCCCGCGTAGGTGATCCGCCCCGGGCCCGGCGCCCGCACCTCGGCACCGGCCGGGGCCGCCAGATCGACGCCCCGGTGGCCAGGCCCCCAGGGATCGGCAGGCGGGTCGAAGCCGGACACCACGTCCAGAGGCCCGTTCGGCGGGCCCACCGGCCGCACCCACCCGGGCGAGCCGTCGAGCACGTCAGGCCCTGCCCGCGCGACCCCACAGGTAGCAGCGGAGACGGCGAACACGACGGCCAGCACGGAGAACAACAGGACGATTCGGGGCATGCGCCCGAGCATCCAACTCAGCCGGCCGCTCGGGATGGCCCGATTCGCAAAATGTGGACAACCAGGTCACCCCGCGATCGTTGTGGACAACCGCCACGCGACCACGATGCGGACGTCCCGGCGAACACGCCCACGGATTGCGTCACGAACGAGTCAAGAAGCCGTAACGAAGCTGGGCCGACGGTGCTCACAGGTGGACGCGCCCGAGGGGGGAGTCGGAAGAGTCGAACATCTCGACAAGTGAGCAACGATCAGGCGTGGGCCGAAGGGTAAGGCGAGGGTCATGGCACGGACAGGTCGGCAACGCGGCGGCAGGGGACTTGCGGCGGTTCTCGCCGTCGCCGTGCTGGCGGGCGCCTGCAGCGGAGGCGAGGACGTCGACGTCGACGGCGAAGGCGGCGGTGACGGTGGTGAAGGCGGATCCGCCGGCGGCACGCTGATCGCCGCGATCTCCGCCGAGCCCGACCAGTTCGACCCGCACAAGACCCAGGCCTACGCGAGCTTCCAGGTTCTCGAGAACGTCTACGACACGCTGGTCGTGCCCGACGCCGAAGGCGAGTTCCAGCCCAGCCTCGCCACCGAGTGGACCACCAGTGACGACGGCTTGACGTGGACGTTCACCCTGCGCGAAGGGGTCACCTTCCACGACGGCTCGGAGTTCGATTCCGCCGACGTCGTCTACTCCTACAACCGCATCATCGACGAGCAACTGGCCAACGCGTTCCGGTTCGCCAGCGTCGCTGATGTGCAGGCGCCGGATCCCCAGACGGTGGTCATCACGCTCAGCGAACCGACACCGGCCCTGCTGTCCAACATCGGTGGCTTCAAAGGGATGTCGATCATTCCCGAGGGCGCAGCCGACGAGTACGACCTGGCCACCGAGGCCGTCGGTACCGGGCCGTTCACCTTCGAGTCGTCCGCGGCGGGCGGTGTCACGCTGGCCGCGTACGACGACTACTGGGGCGACGCTCCGTCGATCGACGGCGTGGAGTTCCAGTACATCAGCGAGCCGACGGCGGCGCTGACGGCGCTGCGCTCCGGCGACGTCCACTGGACCGACAACGTGCCGCCGCAAGACGTCGAGAGCCTCGCCGACGACGACCAGGTCGAACTCGGTACCACGCCCAGCGTCGACTACTGGTACATGGCGATGAACCAGGCCAAGCCGCCGTTCGACAACCGCGACTTCCGCCGGGGCGTGGCCTTCGGCATCGACCGGGCCGCCGTGACCGAGGCGGCGAAGTTCGGGGCCGCGACGGTCAACCAGACGGCGATTCCCGAGCAGAGTTTCTGGTACCACGAGTACGCGCCGTTCGAACACGACCCGGCGCAGGCGACGGACCTCATCGAGTCGGCCGGCGCGGCCACGCCGGTACAGATGGGCTTGATGGTCACCGACGAATACCCGGAGACGATTCAGGCGGCCCAGGTCATCCAGGCGAACCTGGCCGAGGTCGGCGTCGAGGTCAACATCGAGCAGGAGGACTTCGGCACGTGGCTGGACCGGCAGTCCCAAGGTGACTACGACGCGTTCATGCTCGGCTGGCTGGGCAACCTCGACCCGTTCGGGTTCTACCACGCCCAGCACGTGTGCGAAGGCACCTCGAACTTCCACAGCTACTGCAACCCCGAGGTGGACGACCTGCTCGGCCAAGCCGCCACCGAGACCGACCGGGACGCCCGCAAGGCGCTCTACGACCAGGCCGCCGAGCTCATCGCCGACGACGTCAGCTACCTGTACCTGTACAACCCCGACGTGGTTCAGGCCTGGGCTCCCGGACTCGAGGGGTACGAGGTGCGTGCGGACAAGGCCATCAACTTCGAGTCGGTGAGGCTGCCGGAGTGACCGGATACGTCCTGCGGCGGCTGTGGCAATCGGCCGTCGTGCTGCTCGGCGTGAGCGTGCTCGTCTTCGCCATCATGCAGCTGGTGCCGGGGGACCCGATCCGGTTGGCGCTGGGCACCCGGTTCGACCCGGACACCTACGAGGCGCTGCGCGCGCGGTCCGGGCTCGACGACTCGGTGCCGGTGCAGTACGTCAACTGGATCACCTCCGCGCTCACCGGCGATCTGGGGGTGAGCTTCCGCAGTGGCGAGACCGTGACGTCGCTGATCATCGAGCGGTTGCCGGCCACCCTGTCGCTCGCTGGGGGAGCGATCCTGGTCGCGATACTCATTGCCGTGCCGTTGGGCACGCTCTCCGCGCTGCGCCCCAGGTCCCCGGTCGATTGGTTCGCCACGCTGAGCAGCCAGGCCGGGCTGAGCGTCCCGGACTTCTGGCTGGGCATCATGTTCATCCTGATCTTCGCCGGCACGCTGGGCTGGCTGCCGTCGGCGGGATACACGCCGCTGTTCGAGGATCCGCTCGGTTGGGCCCAGCATCTGCTGCTGCCCGCGGTGACCGCAGGTGTGGGAAGCGGCTCCATTCTGACCCGCTTCGTGCGTTCCTCGGTCCTGGAGGCGATCGGACAGGACCACGTGCGCACGGCCCGAGCCAAGGGCATGCGCGCCGGTGACGTCCTGCGCTGGCACGTTCTGCGTAATGCGCTGGTGCCGTTCGTGACCGTCGGCGGTGTGCAGCTCGCGTATCTGCTGTCCGGCGTCGTGATCGTCGAGTACGTCTTCGCCTACCAAGGGCTGGGCCAACTGGCGTTTCAGGCCGTGCAGTCGCGCGACTATCCGGTGCTGCAGGGCGCGGTCCTGCTGTTCGCAGTGATCTTCCTGGTGATCAACTTGATCGTCGATCTCACCTACGCGCGGCTCGATCCGCGGATCTCGTACCGGAGCAGCCGATGAGTATCGAGGAGTCCGCTGAGACGCCGCCGGTGACGCGTCAGCACCGGCCACGGTGGCTGGAAACGCTGACCTTGCTGGCGCGTAACCCGTTGGCCATCGCGGCCGTCGTCGTCCTCGCCGGGCTCGTGTTCGCGGCGCTCCTGGCCGAGTCGATCGTGCCCCGCGACGACATCTTCACCCCCGACATCGCGAACCGGCTGCAGGCGCCGTCAGGCGAGCACTGGTTCGGCACCGACGAGCTCGGCCGCGACGTGTTCGCGCGCGTTCTGGCCGGCGCGGAGGTGTCGCTGCGCGTGGGCGCCGTGGCGGTGGGGATCTCCTTGACCGCCGGCGTGGTGGTGGGCTTGCTGGCCGGCTACTTCGGCCGGTGGGTCGACGACACCCTGATGCGGGTCATGGACGTGCTGTTCGCCTTTCCCGCGCTGCTCATGGCGATCGCCGTCCTGGCGATCCTCGGGGCCGGCTCCACCAACGCGATGATCGCGATCGGCATCGTCTACACCCCGATCTTCGCGCGCATCACCCGCGCGAGCGTGCTCAGCGTCCGCGAGGAGGTGTACGTGCGTGCGGCCCGCTCGGCCGGCGCGGGCAACGTGCGCATCATCGTCCGGCACGTGCTGCCCAACGTCACCGCGCCGATCATCGTGCAGACGTCGATCAGTCTGGCGTTCGCCATCCTGTCCGAGGCCGCGTTGAGTTTCGTGGGCCTGGGCACGCAGCCGCCGGACCCGTCGTGGGGGCGCATGTTGTCCGAGGGGCGTGGCTTCATCGAGCAAGCCTGGTGGATGGCGGTGTTCCCGGGAGCGGCCATCTTCGTGACGGTGCTGGCCTTCAACGTCCTCGGTGACGCCTTGCGCGACGTGCTCGATCCGCGCCAACGCTCGGCGATGAAAGGGGTGGGCGCATGAGCCCGGTGCTCTCGGTGCGCGACCTGCGCGTGGCGTTTCGGACCGGCGGCGGGCTTGCTCGCGTGGTCAATGGGGTCGACTTCGACGTCGAACCGGGTGAGACCCTGGCCATCGTCGGTGAATCCGGCTCGGGCAAGAGCGTGACGTCACTGGCCGTGCTGGGCTTGCTGCCGCAGGCGGTCACCGAGGTGCACGGCAGCGCGGTCTTCGACGGCGACGAGCTCATCGGCCGGTCCGAGGAGCACCTGCGCCGCGTGCGCGGCGCCGGCATCGGCATGGTCTTCCAGGACCCGATGACCTCGCTCAACCCGGTACTCACCGTCGGCCGCCAGATCGCCGAGGCGCTGCAAGCTCATGAGAAGGCCAGCGACCGCGCCGTACGCACCCGCGCGGCGGAGTTGCTCGGTGAGGTCGGCATTCCCGACCCGCAGGGTCGGCTGCGTGCCTACCCGCACCAGCTCTCCGGCGGGATGCGCCAGCGGGTCATGATCGCCATCGCGCTGGCCGGCAACCCGCAGGTGTTGATCGCCGACGAGGCCACCACGGCCCTGGACGTCACCGTGCAGGCGCAGATCCTCGAGCTGATCGAACGGCTGCAGGGCGAGCACGGGATGGCCGTGGTGTGGATCACCCACGATCTCGGCGTGGTCGCCGGCATCGCCGATCACGTGATCGTGATGTACGCCGGACGGTGCGTCGAGGAAGCCGCGGTGGACGACCTCTACTCGCGGCCGTCCCACCCGTACACGAGGGGACTGTTGTCGTCGCTCCCGCTGCTTGACGACCCTCGATCGGCACGTGAGCGTGACCCGCTGACGACGATGCCCGGCCTGCCACCCGATCCGGTCGCGCTGCCCGAAGGCTGCGCCTTCTATCCACGGTGCGCCTACCGGCTGGACGACCGATGCAAGACCGAGGTTCCGCCGTTGGCGCCGGTGGCCGCAGCTGCTGAGAACCACCGGGCGGCGACGTTCTATCGCATCGACGCGGCGGATGAACCGGAGGGGCAGCGATGACTCAAGGCGATGTGCTCGTCCGCGCGAAAAGCCTCGAGGTGCATTTCCCGCTGCCCGCTCCCGGCCCGTTCCGCTCGTCGCCGGGCGCGGTGCGCGCGGTCGACGGCGTCGATCTCGAGATCTTCCGGGGCGAGACCTTGGGCCTGGTGGGGGAGTCCGGCTGCGGCAAGTCGACCTTGGGCAACGCGCTGTTGCGGCTGGTCGAACCTACCGGCGGCGCGGTCGAGTTCGACGGCACCGACGTCACGGGCATGCCGGCGCGAGAGTTGCGCGCCTTGCGCCGGCGCACGGCCATGGTGTTCCAGGACCCGTTCGCCTCGCTGGATCCCCGGTTCACCGTGGGAGAGTCGATCGGTGAGCCACTGGTGATCCACGGGCTGCATCGCGGCCGCGAACGTCGTCGCGCCCGGGTGTCGGAGCTGATGGAGATCGTCGGGCTCAATCCGGATCTGCGCAACCGCTATCCGCACGAGTTCTCCGGTGGCCAGCGCCAGCGTGTCGGCATCGCCCGCGCACTGGCCAGGGAGCCCGACTTCATCGTCTGCGACGAGCCGATCGCGTCACTGGACGTCTCGGTGCAGGCCCAGGTCGTGAATCTGCTGGTGCGTCTGCAGCGGGAACTAGGCCTGACGTACCTGTTCGTCTCGCACGACCTGGCCGCCGTCCGGCAGGTCGCCGACCGAGTCGCGGTGATGTACCTGGGCCGGGTCGTGGAGATCGGCGACGGCGTGGCCGTCGGTGACGAGCCTCAACATCCCTACACCGAAGCGCTGGTGTCCGCCGTGCCGGTTCCGGTGCCCGAACGCGAGCGCGTACGCGAGCGCATCGTCTTGCAAGGTGACATCCCCAGCCCGACGAATCCGCCATCGGGCTGCCGGTTCCGCACCCGCTGCCCGCGGGTGTTCGAGCCGTGCCCCGACCACGATCCGGTGCTACAGCCAGTCGGGTCGCGCCAGGAGGCGGCCTGTCACCTGCACGGGGTCACGGGCTGAGCTGTTCGGAGTGCACCCGGGGGGTGGCTTGGCCCACGGATTGGTCGTTCGCGCGTCCGGCGTGGCCACGGGCGCGCGGGGTCGTGATGATCGTCGTGTGTGATTTGGCCGAGGGCGTGGGGTCGTGATGATCGTCGTGTGAAGATGCGCGGCGTAGAACGGCAATCGTCAGCACGACGATCTTCACGACAGCGCCCAGCGCGAAGCTCGTCAGTTTGCACCTGAGCCAGGCCCGAGGCGACCGTCACGTTGGTGGCCTCACCATGACCCTCGGCTGTGGAACCAGGGACGCTCGGCTGGGACACGTTGGACCGACCCTTGTGACCCCGACCTCTGTGACCCCGACCCCTGTGACCCCCGACCCCTGGAATCCCGCGTCCCCGGGACATCGGAACACCATGAACGGCGCGAACGCGTGGATGAGGCGGCTCGGCCCGCCCTGTGAACGGCCACCGCACTCGGCCGAGCGGGGCGCGGCCCAACGAGTGGTGTCGGACCTGCGTGTCCATCTATACTGGCAGCGGCTCAGCTTTGTCTGGGTCGAATTCGCGTGCCCGCACGCAAGGTTTTGCTCGCCAACGGTCCTGGACGGTTCGTCACACGAACCCACAGGCGGCGCAGCGGCCGCGGGCACCAGGCGTAGCGGCCGACCACCGCTGCGAACAACCGCAAACAACGCGCCGCCTCGCGATCTGCGGCCGGCGCACTAGGAGGAGACGCAGGCCATGGCCGTCGTCACCATGAGGCAGTTGCTGCAAAGCGGCGTGCACTTCGGGCACCAGACCCGGCGCTGGAACCCGAAGATGAAGAGGTTCATCCTCACCGAGCGCAACGGCATCTACATCATCGACCTGCAGCAGTCGCTGTCCTACATCGACCGCGCGTACGAGTTCGTCAAAGAGACCGTGGCGCACGGCGGGACGGTGCTGTTCGTGGGCACCAAGAAGCAGGCTCAGGAGGCCGTGCGCGAGCAGGCCACCCGTGTCAACATGCCCTACGTCACCGAGCGGTGGCTCGGCGGCATGCTCACCAACTTCCAGACCGTCAACAAGCGGCTGCAGCGGCTCAAGGAGCTCGAGGAACTCGACTTCGACGACGTCGCGGGGTCGGGACTGACGAAGAAGGAACTTCTCATGCGCCGGCGTGAGAAGGACAAGCTCGAGCGGACTCTCGGCGGCGTGCGCACGATGTCCAAGGTGCCCAGCGCCGTGTGGATCGTCGACACCAAGAAGGAGCACCTCGCCGTCGACGAGGCCCGCAAGCTGGGTATCCCGATCGTCGCCATCCTCGACACCAATTGCGACCCTGACGAGGTCGACTACCCGATCCCGGGTAACGACGACGCCATCCGCGCGGTGTCGCTGCTCACGCGCGTCGTGGCCGACTCCGTCGCCGACGGGCTGCTGGCCCGGCACGGGCAGCGCGGCGAGGCCACCAACGGCACCGACCTCGCCTCTGACGAGCCGCTCGCCGAGTGGGAGAAGGAGCTGCTCCAGGCCGACTCGGGCACCGTCACCGAGAACGACGCCGCCCAGGTTCCGGCCGAGCCCTCCACCCAGGTCGCGGGTGAGTCCGCCGAGGCCGTCGCCGAAGCCGCCGAGCAGAACGAGGGCGCCCAGCCCGCCGCTCCGCAGGCCTGAGCACCACCCCGATTCACGTCGCGGCGGCTCGGTCACACCGGGCCGCCGCGAGCTTTGACGACTTACTGACTATAGAGAGAAGTGTGAGGATGCCGAACATCACTGCCGCCGACGTCAAGCGCCTGCGTGAGGCCACGGGCGCCGGCATGATGGACGCGAAGAAGGCGCTGGAGGGTGCCGACGGCGACTTCGACCAGGCCATCGAGGCCCTGCGGATCAAGGGCGCGGCCAAGGCCGCCAAGCGCAGCGCCGAGCGCACCACGTCCAACGGTCTCGTCGCGGCCGACGGCCCGGCGCTGATCGTACTGGCCTGTGAGACCGACTTCGTCGCGAAGAACGCTGACTTCCAGAAGCTCGCCGCCGACATCGTCGCCGTTGCGGCCACGGCCAAGGCTGGCGACGTCGACACGCTGCTCGGTTCGAGCATGCCGGACGGACGCACCGTCAGCGCGGCGATCGACGAGGCCGCTGCGGTCATCGGTGAGAAGATCGAGCTCACCAAGGCCGCCGTCGTCGACGGTCAGTTCGCCACGTACCTGCACCGTCGCTCCGCCGACCTCCCGCCGCAGGTGGGCGTCCTGGTCGAGTACGAATCCGACGGCTCGGCCGAGGCCGCTCAGGCCGCGCACGATGCCGCCATGCAGGTTGCAGCGCTGCGCCCGCAGTACACCAACCGCGACGAGGTGCCGGCCGACGTCATCGACAACGAGCGGCGCATCGCCGAGGCGACTGCTCGCGAAGAAGGCAAGCCCGAGCAGGCGCTGCCGAAGATCGTCGAGGGCCGGCTCAACGGATACTTCAAGGACACCGTCCTGCTCGACCAGCCGGCGGTGAAGGATTCGAAGAAGTCCGTCGGTTCTCTCATGCAAGAGGCCGGCGTCACGGTCAAGCGGTTCGTCCGTTTCGAGGTCGGCGCCGCCTGAGCGGAGCACCTGTTCAGCCCCGTCAACCCGTACGACCGCAGGAGGCCGGCACCGTGACCGAGACGAGCGACACCACGGCGGTGCCGGCCGCGACCGACAGACCCCCGACGCCGCTGGGCGCGGCCAAGCGGGTCCTGCTGAAGCTGTCCGGTGAAGTGTTCGGCGGCGGCGCGGTCGGCGTCGACCCGAATGTCGTGCGCCGCATCGCCGCGCAGATCGCCGAGGTGATCGACGACGGCGTTCAGGTGGCTGTGGTCGTGGGAGGGGGCAATTTCTTCCGCGGCGCGGAGTTGCAGCACCACGGCATGGACCGAGCCCGGGGCGACTACATGGGCATGCTCGGCACGGTCATGAACTGCCTGGCCCTGCAGGACTTCCTCGAGCACCGGGGCGTCGACACTCGGGTGCAGACGGCCATCACGATGGGCCAGGTGGCCGAGCCGTACATTCCCCGGCGCGCGGCGCGGCACCTCGAGAAGGGCCGGGTCGTGATCTTCGGTGCCGGTGCGGGCATGCCGTACTTCACCACCGATACCGTGGCCGCCCAGCGCGCCCTGGAAATCGGTTGTGACCGGCTGCTCATGGGTAAGAGTGGGGTTGACGGCGTTTACGAGGCCGACCCGCACACGCATCCGGACGCGCGCAGATATGTCACCATCTCCTACGCAGAAGTGCTGCGGCAGCGACTCAATGTGGCCGATCCGGCCGCCTTCAGCCTCTGTATGGACAACCACCTGCCTATTGTGGTGTTCGGCCTCGATGTGGATGACGGCATCGCCCGGGCGATCCGGGGCGAGAAGATCGGCACCTTGGTCGCCTCCGACGTCGAAACCGTCGTCGATGTCGGTGGGTCGTAGAGTCCGTGACACGATGCCGGTGACGTGACCGGGTTCGGTCGGGGAACCTCTTGAGTAGAGACGGCACACGCAAGGCGAAGGAGTCATGGTGATCGACGAAACCCTCCTCGAGGCTGAGGAGAAAATGGAGAAGGCCGTTTCGGTCGGTAAAGAGGATTTCGCGACGATCCGGACCGGCCGAGCGCACCCCTCGCTGTTCAACAAGATCATGGTCGACTACTACGGCGTACCCACGCCGGTCAACCAGCTCGCGTCGTTCCACATCGCCGACGCGCGCATGATCACGGTGCAGCCGTACGACAAGAGCTCGCTCGGCGCCATCGAGCGCGCGATCCGCGATTCCGACCTCGGGGTCAACCCGACCAACGACGGCACGATCATCCGGGTCGCCCTTCCGGTGCTGACCGAGGAACGCCGCCGGGAGTACATCAAGGTCGCCAGAGAGAAGGCCGAGGGCTCACGGGTCTCGATCCGCAGTGTGCGCCGGCACGCGAAGGAGACCTTGGACCGTCTCGCTCGTGACGGCGAGGTCGGTGAGGACGACGTCGCCCGGGCCGAGAAGCAGCTGGAAACGCTCACGAAGAACTACATCGACCAGATCGACGAGTTGCTCAAGCGCAAGGAAGCCGAACTGCTCGAGGTCTGAGACACGTGGTGATGACCGACGAGCCGCCCGAGTCGCAGCCTCCGGAGGCCGGCGCCAAAGGTCCGGGGCATCGCGCGCGGCGGCACGGCCGGGCGGGGCGTGATCTGCGCGCGGCGACCGCCGTCGGGCTCGGGCTGGCCGCAATCGTCCTGAGCACGCTGTTCCTGTTCAAGCCCGCATTCGTGGGGCTGGTCGTGCTGGTCATGATCGTCGCCGTGTGGGAGCTCGCGACGGCGATGAGTCAGCGGTCGGTGGCGGTGCCGGTCGTGCCGGTCATGCTCGGCGCCGTGCTGATGCTCGTCGGTGGATACGCCGGCGGCGCCTCGCCGCTGATGGTCAGCCTCGGTCTCACCGTCGCTGCCGTCGGCGCGTGGCGGTTGGGCGATTCCAGCCCTGGTTACCTGCGTGACGTCGCCGCCGGCGTGTTCGTCGCGGTGTACGTGCCGTTCTTGGCCGGTTTCGCGATGATCCTGGTGCGCGCCGACGACGGTCATTGGCAGGTGTTCGCGCTGCTGCTGGTCGTGGTGGCCTCGGACACCGGTGGTTACGCCGCGGGCGTCATCGCCGGACGGCATCCGATGGCGCCCAGCGTCAGTCCGAAGAAGTCGTGGGAGGGCTTCGCCGGGTCGGTGCTGCTCGGTGGGACCGCCGGGGTGGCGGTGGCGATACTGGCCTTCGACGGCACCTGGTGGGCCGGCGCGATTCTCGGCCTGGTCGGGGTCATCGGAGCGACCCTGGGCGATCTCGGCGAATCCATGATCAAGCGTGACCTCGGGGTCAAGGACATGAGTTCGCTGCTGCCGGGGCACGGCGGTCTGATGGACCGGTTGGATTCGCTGCTGCCGTCGGCTCCGCTGGTGTGGCTGGTCCTCGAGTACGTCGTCACCTGACCCTCCTTCGCCGGTCAGCGGAGGCCCACTGCGGCCGGGCGTGTCACAATGGCGGTCATCATGCCCAAACCCGGTGAGTTGACGCTCGTCCCCGCGCGCCGTGGCAAGCCGCCGCGGCATCTTGCCGACCTCGACGTCGCCGATCGACGGCAGGCGGTGGCCGATCTGGGCGAGAAGCCGTTCCGCGCCGACCAGCTGTCGCGGCACTATTTCGCCCGCCACGTCAGCGACCCTGCGCAGATGACCGACGTTCCGGCCGCGGCTCGCGCCGACCTGGCCGCGTCACTGCTGCCGGTCCTGGTCACCCCCGTTCGCCACGTCGAGACCGACGACGGGGCGACCCGCAAGACGTTGTGGCGGCTGTTCGACGGTGCGCTGGTCGAAAGCGTGTTGATGCGCTACGACGGAGCGCGACCGCGGGTCACATTGTGTGTGTCCAGCCAAGCCGGCTGCGGCATGAACTGCCCGTTCTGTGCGACCGGCCAACAAGGCCTGACCCGCAACATGTCCGCGGCCGAGATCGTCGAGCAGGTCGTGGCGGCCGAGCGGGCGTTGCGCGCCGGTGAGGTCGCTGGTGGGCCGGGGCAGGTCACCAACGTCGTGTTCATGGGCATGGGTGAGCCGCTGGCGAACTACAAGGCGGTGGTCACCGCCGTACGCCGGCTCATCGACGCCGCGCCGGCCGGTCTGGGGCTCAGCCGCCGGGGCATCACCGTGTCGACGGTGGGACTCGCTCCGGCGATCGACAAACTCGCCGCTGAAGATCTCGGCGTCACGCTCGCGCTGTCACTGCATGCCCCCGACGACGAGCTGCGCGACGAGTTGGTGCCGGTGAACACTCGATGGAAGGTCGACGAGGCGCTCGACGCCGCGCGGCGCTATTTCGAGACCACCGGCCGGCGGGTCTCCATCGAGTATGCTCTGATCCGCGACATCAACGACCAGGCGTGGCGGGCCGATCTGCTCGGGCGCCTGCTTGATGCGCGTGGACGAGGATGGGTGCACGTCAACCCGATTCCGCTCAACCCGACACCCGGGTCGAAGTGGACCGCGTCGCGTCCGGAGGTGGCGGCGCAATTCGTAGCCACTCTGGCCGAACGCGGTATCCCGGTGACAGTCCGTGATACGCGGGGTAGCGACATCGACGGGGCATGTGGTCAGCTGGCTACTGTTACCGATTAGTATGCATTGCGATTGGCTCGGCCGGTCTCGGGGGATTTCGGCTTCTCGGGTCATGAGTTGGCTGGACTCATGGTCGTGAGGTACCCCGAGACCGGCCATTTCACTTCGGGAGGAGAGTGACACCTGGTGGCCGTCAGTCGCGAGCCCGAGTTTCGTACGACCCGGATGCGAGAGGGCTATGACCTGGACGCCGTCGACGACTTCGTCGACGTCGTCATCGACGCCCTCGAGGGGCGCAGCAGCGGGCGCGGTGTGACGCCGGAGCAGATCGAGAACGAGGAGTTCAAGGTCGTCCGGATGCGCGAGGGTTACGTCATGGACGACGTCGACGACTGGCTCGACGCGGCTGCGGCGGAACTCCGGCGCATGCGCAAGGCCGCTGCTCAGGCGCCTGCGCATGACCATGGTGCGCAGCACACGAGTGTGGGTACTCATCCTGGCCAGATGGCCGGTGCTCCCGCCGCACCCCCGGTGGCGCCGCCGGCGGTGCTCCCGCCTGGTGGCTACGGGGCACCTGGGGGCTACGACGTGCCCGCGTCCGGTTACGGCGCTCCCAACGCCGCGGGTTACGGCGGTCCCGCCGCGCCGCAGACGAATCCGGGTTACGCGCCGTACTACGACACCCAGCACGGCGCGCCGGCGGCGTACAACAGCTCACCCGGCACTGCTCCCGGAACCATCCCCGCATCGCAGCAGACGATGCCCGGCGCCCCGCCGAGCTACGATCCCCTGACCGACTCCGCGGTGAACGAACTCGACCCGGTGCTTCGAGCGCTGGATCCCTCTTTCGGCTCCGAGCAGCAGTATCCGCAGTCCTCCGCTCCCGCTCAATCGCCGATGGGCGCGCCCGTCGTCGACGATCAGTCACTGAGCCCGTCGACCACACCGTCGACGGGGCTGCACCACGTCGAGGTCTGGGTCCGTGACCTCGAGGCGGCGACCCGGTCGTTCGGTTGGCTGTTCGAGCGGCTCGGCTGGACGCTTTTCCAGGCATGGGAGCACGGTCGCTCCTGGCAGGCGCCCGGCGGCGGCCCCTACGTCGTGGTGGAAGCGTCCCCGGACATGAGCTGGGTCGCCTACGACCGCAAGGCCCCGGGCCTAAACCATCTGGCGCTGGCCGTCCCCGAGCAATGGATGGTCGATCGCATCGTCTCCGAGGCCCCGGCCTACGGCTGGCACCTCATGTTCGCCGATCGGCATCCGCATGCCGGCGGCCCGCATCACTACGCCGCGTACATGGAGAACGACGAGGGGTTCGAAGTCGAGGTCGTCGCTCCCTGAGACCGTCGGCGGCGCGGTGGCCGATCAGCGCCCGAGGTAGGCGCCGCCGTTGACGTGCAGGACCTGGGCGGTGACGTGTCCGGCTTCCGGTGAAGCCAGGTAACGCACCGCCGCGGTCACGTCGTCCGTTCTGCCCGCCCGGCCGTTCTTGGTCGCGTTGATCAATCGTTGCCGACGCTCGTCGGTGAGTGAATCCCGGAAGAACTCCGTGCCCTCGGTGAGGCCCGGCGCGACGACGTTCGCGGTGATAGCGCGCGGGCCCAGCCGGCCGGCGATGTCGACCGTCCACACCTCCACCGCCGCCTTGGCCGCTCCGTAGCTGCCCGATCCCTGGTGAGCGGCTATCGAACCGATGGTGACGATGCGCGCGCCGTCGACGAAGCGCGGGGTCAGCACCGTGGTCATCAGGACGGCGCTGAGGACGTTGGCGTCGAGATTGGCTCGCCAGGCAGCGGCGATGCCGGCCAGGTCGTCGGGTGCCGGGGCGGGCTGGTCGAAGCCGGTGTTGCCCCCTGCCGCGTTGACCAGGACGTCGACGCGTTCAGGCAGGTGCTCGGCTGCCGCTTGGACGGCCACCGGGTCCGACGCGTCGAAGTCGATCGCCCGTACGGACGGTCCGATCTCGGCGACGGCTCGCTCGAGTCGTTCCCGTCGCCGGCCGGTGATGACGACGGTGTCGCCGTCGGCGGCGAACGACTGCGCGACGGCGCGGCCGATGCCGGTTCCGCCCCCGGTGACGACGATGGTCCGTGCAGCCATGCAAACTCCTTTAGTGCTAAATTAATTGGCGTGACGAGCCTAAGGGCCGGTTGGGCGGCATGACAACACGGGACGAGGACGGCGCCGATCGGATTCAGGCGGCGTGGCGCCGCGAGCTGCCGGACGTGCCGGTCGAGTCGATCGGGATCATCACCCGGATCTGGCGGCTGGCGCAGCTGCTCTCCGACGAGCGACGCCGGACCCTGGAGCGCCTCGGCACTGACAGTTCGACCCTCGACCTGCTGAGCACCTTGCGCCGTAGTGGCCCGCCATACGAGCTCACCCCTGGGCAGATCGCCCAGCGCAGCTTCGTCACCGCCGGAGCGATATCGCAGCGGGTCGCCCGTGCCGAGGCGGCCGGTCTCGTGGTGCGGAATCGATCCGGCGACGACGGTCGGTCGGTGGTGGTCGCGCTGACCGAGACGGGGCGGCAGTTGAACGAGCGCGTCGTCGGCGAGTTGCTCCGCCACGAGGAATCGCTGCTCGACGGGCTCGATCAGCCTGCCCGCGCTGAGCTGGCGAATTCGTTGAAGGTCCTGCTGGGTCAGCTCGGCCGACGGGTCGGTGCCGAGGACCGGCCACCGCCCTAGTAAGAGGTACAGTATTGGTCTATGAAGGTGCTCATCTCGGCCGACATGGAGGGCGCCACCGGTGTGACGTGGAGCGCGGATGTCGAGCCCGGCACCGAGCCGTGGCAACGCTGCCGATCGATGTTCACCTCTGACGTCAACGGCGCCATCGCCGGGCTGTTCGACGGCGGGGCCACCGAGGTCGTCGTCAACGAGGCGCATGCCACCATGCGCAATCTTCTCCTCGAAGAGCTCGACGAACGGGCCACCATGATCACCGGCCGGCACAAGGCACTGACGATGGTCGAGGGCATCCAGGCCGGCGACGTCGACGGCGTGGTCTTTCTCGGCTACCACGCGGGAGCCGGGGCCGAGGGAGTGCTGGCGCACACCTACCTGCCCAACTCGATCACCGGTGTGTGGCTCGACGGCGCCCCGGCCAGTGAGGGGCGGCTCAATGCCCTCGTGGCGGCCCAGTACGGAACGCCGGTGATCCTCGTCACCGGCGACGACCGCACGTGTGCCGATGCGGCGACGTACGCACCCGAAGCGCATACCGTCGCGGTCAAGGAGTACGTGTCGCGCTACGCCGCTCGGTGCAAGCCGCCGGCCCGCACCTTCGCCGACATCCGTGCCGGTGCGAAGGCGGCGACCGCTTCGGCCGTGCGGCACGAACCGGCCACCGACGCCGGACCGTTCACCGTCGAGGTCGAAGTCGACGCGACCCAGTTGGCGGATTTCGCCGGTATGGTGCCCACCGTGGAACGTGTCGCCGAGCGCCGGGTCCGCTACACCGCCGGAACCGCTGAGGACATGATCCGCTGCTTCAAGACCGTGACCACGCTGATCTCGAATGGCATCGAAGACCGCTATGGCTGACCGCCCCTCGGACGTCACCACGCTGGCGTCGGACCTCATCCGTATCGACACCACCAACTCCGGCGACGGCACGTGCCGAGAACGTCCGGCCGCCGAGTACGTCGCCGAACGCCTCGACGACGTCGGCATCGAGGCCACCGTGATCGAATCGGCGCCCGGCCGGGCGAACGTCGTCGCGCGCATCGACGGCACCGAACCCGACCGCGACGCCGTCCTCGTCCACGGGCACCTCGACGTCGTTCCCGCCGAACCGGCCGACTGGCAGGTTCACCCCTTCTCCGGCGAGGTCCGTGACGGCGTCCTGTGGGGCCGCGGCGCGGTCGACATGAAGGGCATGGACGCGATGATGCTCGCCGTGGTCCGCGCCTGGATGCGCGAGGGCCGGCGACCCCGTCGTGACGTCGTGCTCGCGTTCACTGCCGACGAGGAAGCCAGCGCCGTCTACGGCTCGGATTTCCTCGTGCGCGAGCACGCCGATCTGTTCGAGGGCTGCACCGAAGGCTTCAGCGAATCCGGTGCGTACACGTTCCACGCCGGCGACGGGATTCGGCTGTACCCGGTCGGCGCCGGCGAGCGAGGTACCGCCTGGATGCGATTGACCGCCAATGGCCAGGCCGGGCACGGTTCGAAGGTCAACACCGACAACGCTGTCGGCGCGCTGGCCGCGGCGCTGGCCCGTTTCGACCAGCACGAATGGCCGGTGCGCCTGACGCCGACGGTGCGGGCCGCGGTGGAGGGTATCGGCACCGCGCTGGGGATCGAGGTCGACACCGACGATCCGGCCTTCGACGCCGACGAGGTGCTGGCGCAGTTCGGCCCCGCGCGTCAGCTCGTCGAGTCGACGCTGCGCAACAGCACCAACCCGACCATGATGCAGGCCGGGTACAAGGTCAACGTCATCCCGCAGACCGCGGTCGGTTACGTCGACGGGCGCGTCCTGCCGGGGATGAAAGACGAGTTCGAATCCACCGTCTCCGAGCTAGCGGGTCCGCGGGTGCACTGGGACTACGAGCACACCGAGGTGCCGTTGTCGGCCGACGTCGACTCGTCGACGTTCGCGGCGATGGCCGACGCGCTGACCGCTGAGGATCCCGGTGCGTACGTGGTGCCGATGTGTATGTCCGGCGGGACGGACGCCAAGCAGTTCTCCCGGCTGGGCATCGTCGGGTACGGCTTCTCGCCGTTGCAGCTGCCGCCAGGATTCGACTATCAGGCGCTGTTCCACGGCATCGACGAGCGCGTGCCGGTGGACGCACTGGACTTCGGTGTGCGCGTGCTCGACCGGTTCCTGACGACGGTCGGCTGATGACCGCGCAGTCGGCACCGTATGGAAGCTGGGCCTCGCCCGTCGACGTCGGACTCGTCGCGGAGAACGACGGCCGGCCCGGCTGGCTGAGCCACGACGGCGAGTCCTTGTGGTGGGTCCGCCCGATGCCCGCGGAGGGCGGACGCTCCGCGTTGCTGCGCTCGCGTGGCGACGGTGCCGGGCCTGCCGAGGTGGTCGTTCCGGCTCCGTGGAACGTGCGCAGCCGGGTCCACGAATACGGCGGGCGCGCCTACGTCCCCGTACCCGGTCGCTCCGGTGCAGCCGTCGTGTTCAGCGAGTTCTCCGATCAGCGCCTGTACCTGCTCGAGCCCGGCGCGGACGCCGAGCCCCGCCCGCTGAGCCCGCAACCGGCTCGCCCGGCCGGCTGGCGCTACGTCGAACCCGTGCTCGCGCCCGACGGCGACGCCGTGTGGTGCGTCCGCGAGGAGCATGTCGGCCCGGCACCGACCGACGTGCGACGAGCCCTGGTGAGCGTGCCGCTGGACGGCTCCGCGGCCGGTGACGAGTCGGCGGTGCGGGTGCTCGTCGTCGACCGGCACTTCCTCGCTTGCCCGCGCCCGTCGCCGGACGGCCGGAGTCTGGCCTGGATCGGCTGGGAGCATCCGGACATGCCATGGGACTCCACCGAGCTGCGGGTCGCGCGTATCGACGCGGACGGGACCGTGGGTCCGGCGGTCACGGTGGCCGGTGGGCGCGACGAGTCGGTCGTGCAGGTCGAATGGGAATCCGCGCAGACCCTCTTGCTGCTCAGCGACGCCAGCGGCTGGTGGAACCTGCACCGGCTTCAGCTGGCTCCGGACGGAACCGCCGACGGCGTGCCGGTCAACCTCTGTCCGCGCGACGAGGAGTTCGGCGGCGCGTTGTGGCAGCTCGGCATGCAGTGGTTCGCCCCATTGCCCAGCGGAGACGTCGCCGTCATCCACGGTGGCGCATCGACGCGGCTCGACGTTCTCGACCCCGGGACCGGCCAGCTGCGATCAGGCGGCGACGAGCGGTACACCGAGTGGGCACCGACCTTGGCCACGTCGGAGGCCGGCGTGATCGGCGTCGCTGCTGCGCCCGATGTGCCGTACGCCGTCGTCGGGGCGGCGGGCCGCATCGGTGAGAGCGAGGACGGGTCGACGGCGGTCCAGCGCGTGCTGCCGGTGCCGAGCCCGCGCACGTTCACCGGGCCCGGGGGACGCGAGATCCACGCCGCCGTCTACCCGCCGCGGCACCCGGACCTGCGCGGCCCCGATGGTGAGCTGCCGCCGTACGTCGTCTTCGTCCACGGTGGGCCCACGAGCCGCGTACCGATGGTGCACGACCTCGAGATCGCCTACTTCACCAGCCGCGGCATCGGGGTGGCGGAGGTCAACTACGGCGGCTCCACCGGACATGGCCGCGAGTACCGCAACCGGCTCCGCGAGAACTGGGGCGTCGTCGACGTCGAAGATTGCGTCGCCGTGGCGCAGGCGCTGGCGGCCGAAGGCAGCGCCGACCCGGCGCGGCTGGGCATCCGCGGCGGCAGTGCAGGTGGGTGGACCTCAGCGGCAGCGCTGACCTTCGACGACACGTTCGCCTGCGGGGTCATCATGTACCCGATCCTCGACCTGGCCGGCTGGCGCACCGGTGAGACCCACGATTTCGAGTCGCAGTACCTCGAATCCCTCGTCGGGCCGTGGCCGGCGACCGCTCAGCGCTACGCCGACCGCTCGCCGATCAACTACCCCGAGGGGATCACCGCGCCGTTCCTGCTGTTGCAGGGGCTGGAGGACGAGATCTGCCCGCCGGTGCAGTGCGAGCGGTTCGTCGAGCGGATCGCCGGGCGCGGGGTCCCGCACGCCTACCTGACCTTCGAAGGCGAGCAGCACGGCTTCCGCCGCAAGGAGACCATCGTCACGGCGCTGCAGGCCGAGCTGTCGCTGTACGCCCAGGTGTTCGGGTTCACGCCGGCCGACGACGTACCGACGCTCGCGTTGACGACGTGACCGACATGCGGCTGACACCCTTGACCCGGCCGCGGCGACTGCGAGCGGGGGACCGGGTCGTGGTCGTGTCGCCGAGCGGGCCGGTACCGAAGGAAAGCCTCGAGACCGGCTGCGCGATCCTGCGCGAATGGGGCCTCGACGTCGTCGTCGCGCCGCACGCCCTCGACCGCCACCCGAGCTTCGACTACCTGGCTGGTAGCGACCAAGATCGCGCCCGTGACCTGCAGGAGGCGTGGTGCGACCCGTCCGTGTCCGGGGTGATCTGTGCCCGCGGCGGCTACGGCGCGCAGCGCATGATCGAGTTGATCGACTGGGCGGCGATGCGCGCGGCCGGACCGAAGGTGTTGGTCGGGTTCAGCGACATCACCGCGCTCCACGGCGCCTTCGCCACGCATCTTGGGCTGGCGACGGTGCACGGCCCGATGCCTGGTACCACGATGTTCACCGACGACGATCGCACGGCCGACCTGTTGCGGCGCATGCTGATGGAACCGGGCGAGGCGATGGCGCTGACCTCGCCGGACGCGAGGGTACTGGTGCCAGGGGCGGCCCGCGGCGTGACCATCGGAGGCTGCCTGAGCCTGCTCGCCGGCGAGATCGGCACGCCGACCGCCCGGGCGAGCGCCGCCGGGGGCATCGTGCTCCTCGAGGACGTGGGGGAGAAGGCGTACCGCCTGGACGGCTTCCTCACCCAGCTATTGCGGACCGGGTGGTTCGACGGCGTGGCCGGCGTGGCGCTCGGGTCCTGGAAGGACTGCGAGCCGGTGGAGGAGTTGATGATGGACCGGCTGGGCGGGCTCGGTGTCCCGATCGTCGCCGACCTCGGGTTCGGTCACTGCGACAGCTCCATCACCGTGCCGCTCGGGGTGCCGGCCGTGCTCGACGCCGACG
>NZ_DAHVSH010000089.1:0-33987 GCF_027324685.1 Haloactinopolyspora sp. | reverse complement strand
AAGCGCTAGATTATGCGCCGGTCACAGAAGTACGAGCACGCTCACCGCAAGCCCCCTGCCGCCGAGGAGTCGAGGAACACCGATGCCCGACAGTGTCGCGGAGAGGTGGCCGACGTTGCAGTCCAGCCCCGACTGGGGCGTTCAGATGGATCAGCTGCTCGATGACTATCTGGTCATCGCCCGCCACCGCGGCTCGGCGGCCCTCGAACGCACGGCGTTGCGCACCAAGAGTCACGCCGCCCGGTATCTGCTCGCCCGCGCGAGCACGAACGGGGCGGCCACCTACGGCGACCTGGTGACGACGTTGCGCGCGCACTTGGCTCGCGGCGGGCGCGGCCGGCCCGATCTCCCGGCGCTCGACGCGGAGTGGACGATCCGGCTGGCCCGGGTCATGGCCTTCCAGAATCTGGAGCCGGACGATCGCGACTTGGCCGTGCTGCTGCTCAGTGCGGTCCATCACCATTTCGGCCTCGAGCCGTTCACCGCGGTGTTCCAGCGCACCTACGCCGAACTGTTGTATGAGACCGGCGCCCACGACCGGCTTCGCCGGCTGTTGCCGCGGCTACGGCGGCTGAACGAGCACACGGTCCATCACCTACGCGCCGACCTGCTCAACCCGTTCGCCGGCGACGACGGCGGCCGCGAGCGACGGTGGCTGACGGCGTTCAACCAGGTCTTCACCACGGCCGGGCTCGAACCGGTCGGGCTGCGCGCCGGCGATGACTTCCCCTTCGACCGGCTCGAGTGCCACACCGACGCGGTGGTGACCGACGGTCCGCTCGTCACGGTGATCTTGACCTCGTACTGCCCGGACGCGGGTCTACTGACCTCGGCTCGGTCCATCCTCGACCAGAGCTGGCGCCACCTCGAGCTGATCGTCGTCGACGACGCCTCACCGGCCGACTACGAACCGATCCTGCGCGCCTGCGCCGAGCTGGACCCGCGAGTCCGGGTGATCCGCCAGGAGGTCAACGGCGGCACGTACCTGGCTCGCAACACCGGCCTGGACGCCGCCAATGGCACGTTCGTCACCTTCCAGGACTCCGACGACTGGTCACATCCGCGTCGCCTGGAACGCCAACTCGAGCCCATGCTCGACGATCCCGGTGTCATCGCCACCCGCAGCCTGTCGGTCCGGGTGAGCGAGAACCTCGTGTTCAACCGACCAGGTTACGAACCCAGCCGCGCCAACGCGTCGTCGTTGATGTTCCGCCGCCTGCAAGCGCTGGAGACGGTCGGCTATTTCGACTCCGTGCGCAAGGGCGCCGACACCGAGTACCACCGCCGGCTGATGCTGGCCGGCCCGGAAGCCTGCGTCGACGTGGCCGAACCGCTCGCGCTGGTCCGGATGGGCGAGGCGTCGTTGTCGCGGGCGGACTTCAGCTTCGGCTGGCATCATCCGGCCCGGGCGGCCTACCAGAACGCCTACAGCCACTGGCACGAGAAGATCTCGCGCGGCGAAGCCCAGGCCTACGTGCCGGCCGACGTCCGGCACCGGCCGATTCAGGCTCCGGCCCGGTTCGACCACGCCATTCCCGGGCGGGCCGAGCGTTCCCAGCACTACGACGTCGTCTTCCTCAGCGAGTGGCGCCGGTACGGCGGGCCGCAACGGTCGATGATCGAGGAGATCCGCGCGCTGAGCGCACGCGGGATGCGGGTCGGAGTCGCGCACATGGAGGCGTTCCGCTTCATGACGACGCGCTCGGATCCCCTGTGCGAGCCACTGCTCGACCTGGTCGCCGAAGGCGTCGTCGACCTCGTCCAGCTCGACCAAGGGGCGAGCGTGTCCCTGCTGGTGGTGCGCTATCCACCGATTCTGCAGTTCGTCCCGTCCACGCCGACGCGCATCGACGTCACTCAAGCGATCATCCTGGCCAACCAGGCGCCCTCGGAGCTCGACGGCACCGACGTGCGCTACATCGTGCCAGTGTGCGAGCAGAACATGCGCGAGCTGTTCGGTGTCGATCCCACCTGGGTGCCGCAGGGCCCGATCGTGCGCCGGGCCCTGGTGGACCTGGTGGCGCCCGAGCGACTCGCCGACTACGACATGCCCGGCATTCTCGAGCTCGACGAGTGGGCCACGCCGCGCACGCGGTTCCGCAGCGACCGGCCGGTGATCGGCCGGCTCAGCCGCGACACGGCGATGAAGTGGCCGGCCGACCCCGACGTGCTCTTCGACGTCTACCCGGTGCACGACGAGTTCGACGTGCGGATCATGGGCGGCAAGCACACGGTGCGCCGCGTCACCGGGAGTCCCTCCCTACCGGCGCAGTGGTTGTCCTACGACTACGGCGAGATCCCCGCCCGGCTGTTCCTGTTCCAGCTCGACTTCTTCGTCTACTTCCACCATCCGCAGTGGCAAGAAGCCTTCGGGCGGACCATCCTCGAGGCGATCGCCACCGGCTGTGTCGCCATCCTGCCGCCGCATTTCGAGGAACTGTTCGGCGAGGCCGCGGTCTACTGCGACAGCGCGCAGGTGCAGGACACGATCCGGCGGTATTACAAGGACCCCGACCTGTACCGCGAGCAGGTCAAGCGCGGCTACGACTTCGTTCGCCGCAACTTCAGCCACGCGGCCTATGCCGCCCTGGTGCGCCGGATCATCGGCTCCCCAGTGCCGGCGCGTCCGCCGCGGGCCGCCACCGCAGTACCGACGCCGCGCTGACCGTCGCCCCGGCAGTCTCGAGGCCGTCGACGCGGGCCCGCCAGCCGTCGACGATCCGGTCTGAGGGCTGCTCGGACTCCCCCGGGTCGACCACGATCAACGCGCCCTCGGCCAACCGCTCGGCGAGGACGGGAAACGCCGATTCACGCACGTCGCTGCCGTCCGGGCCGCGCCGCGCGTCGACGATGAGCACGTCGATGCGCGCCAGATCGTCGAGCACGCTGGGGTCGTACCACGCCACCTGCTGGTCCCCGGCATCGACGTCGGTCCACACCGCAGCGCGCACGTCGACGTACCGGTCCAGCTCGTGGGCACCGACGGCAGCGGTGGTCTGCGCGGCGACGGCCTCGTCGTGCTCGAGCGCGATCAGCCGCCCGCCGCCAGAGCGTCGCAGCGCGTAACCGATCCACACGCTGGCCGGCCCACTGCCGACGCTGACGACGACGTCAGGCCTCGCCCGCTGGACCAGGTCGGTCAAGTCGAGCAGGCCACCGGGCTGACCGGCCAGCCGGCCGGGCCGGTCGGGCGCGACGAGCTCCGCGGCCGACGGCGTCGCCCGGCTCACCGCGCGTAGCGCGAGCAGAGTCTCGTCGTGGCGTTCGATTGCTTCGAGCCGGCCGGACTCGATGGCGGCCATCACCCGCCGCGTCATCGCGTCGACCCGGCGACCGGAGTCCGGGCCGCCCGAGCCGATGCGGCCGTCTGCGCGCGAGCGCTCCGGCGTGCCGCGCTTGACCCAGCGTCCGATGTTGCCGATCCGGCGCCGCAGGTCGAGCAGGGTCACCAGGATCGCCAGCAACAGCAACGCCAGCCCGGCACGGGCCAGTCGCCCATCAGCGACCAGCGCCACGACCACCACCCCGGCCCCGGCGATGACGCTTGCGGAGGCGAGGACATACTGCCGTCGCGTCTCCCCCATGACCGCGGCGACCCGCTCCAGCGTCCGGCGCATCGTGCCCACCCGTGAGCCTCCCATCATCGGCTTCCCCTTGGACGAGGACTGCGGAGACTTTACCGGTGTGCCGGCACCGACGGCGAGACGGCACAGGACGGGGGTTCGCTTCGTCGCCGCGATCGGCGCCTTCGCCGGATTGGTACCCTGACCGACCGGTGGGCGCCGGGCGTCCACCGGGTGCGAGGAGGTGCCGGTTGCGGCCGAGGACGGCGGCAGTGTCACTGTTCGTGCTGACCGGGCTTCTCGTGGTCGCCGGCATCGCGCTGGTCACCGAGTACACCTCCGCTCCGGCCGGTCACGCCCGGCTGACCGAACGCTCCGTGGTCGACGTGACGGACTACCGCCGGCCCGGGCACGAATCCGACACCCCGGCCATCAAGGCGGCCATCGCCGCCGCCGACCCTGGCGACACGGTGGTCTTTCCGCCCGGCGTGTACGAACTCGACCGGCCCTTCCAGTTCCGCGCCGGCGTGAACTACGAGGGCACCGAGGCCACCCTGCGTGCCCGCGACAGCGGCGGCCTCGTCCTCTCTCATCCGCCGAAGGCGGACGTGCACGACGTGACCATCAGGGGCCTCACTTTCGACAACGTCAGCGTCGAGCTCAACGGCACCCGGCAGCAACGCCACGCCGACATCACGTTCGTGGACTGCCGCTTTCGCGGCGGCATCGAGAGTGACGAGTGGTCCGAGCCGTATCTGCGCCTGACCTACACCACCGGCGTCACCGTCGACTCGTGCGAGTTCCTCCGCGGCGCGGGGCACGGCGGCCGGGGAATCATCGCGCGCCTGACCGACCTCACCGTCATCAAGGACTCGTACTTCGGCACCACGGCCGATCTGGAGCCCGGGGTGCCGTACGGGCACTTCCGCACCGCCATCAACATCTCCGGCTACGACGAACAGCGGTCCGAGGGCAGCCGGGAGACCGTCGTCGACGGCAACGTGTGGCGGCGCACACCGTCGGCGGAGTTGTCCGGCGAATGCGACGGTTGCCAAGATCACGGCCTGTACTCCTGGGGCACCGACCGTATGTTCGTCGTCGGCAATCGCGCCGACGGCTGGGACACCAGCGCCGCCGGCGGCTCGATCAAACTGCGCAACCAGCAGAACACGTTCGTCCTGGACAACACGCTGTCGACCTCGGGCATCCTCACCTACGTCTACGACAGCCAGGGGATGCCGAACCACCTCAAACGCCTGGTGATCCGAGGGAACACGATCAACCTGCTCGACGACGCGCAATGCCGCGGAGCGTACTGCGGGATCAGTTTCTGGCGGAATTTCACCGGCGACGGCCTGTACGAACGTGGCGTATACATCGCCGAGAACACCTTCACCGCCGGTGGAACGATCCGGATCTCGCAGGCCCACGGCCCGGAGTTCTGCGTGGAGGACAACCCGAACGCCGAGGTGAACGACTTGTCCGGAGGGGCAGGCAAGGGTATCCGCCGACTCGGGTGCACCGTGCCGCGCGAGTGGGCACGACCGCTGGCCGGCGTCCATCGCGGCGACTTCAACGGCGACGGCGCCGAGGACTTCGTCCACTACGTCGAGCCCGACGGTGAACCCGGCTACTGGCGCGCGCACCTGAGCGACGGCGACGGCTTCGTGACCGAGGATTGGGGGTCCGGCGTCTACACCTCCACCCGGACCGAGGAGTACGGCGTGCTCGTCGGCGACTTCGACGGCGACGGCTTGGACGACCTCACCTACTCCGGCCAGTGCGGGGACGGCCGGGCCTGCTGGCGCATGCATCGCAGCACCGGTTCGTCGTTCGCCGACGCGACCGACTGGGGTCACGGCGTCTACGCCAGCCACGAGACGACGACGTTCGGCTTCGCCGTCGGCGACTTCGACGGCGACGGTCTCGACGACCTCGTCTCACGCGGCTACTGCGGAGACCGGCGAGCATGCTGGCGCGTACACACCAGCACCGGCGAGTCGTTCGTCCCCCACGACGCCGGCGACGACGCGCGCTGGTCCGACGACGTGGTCATGCACGAGCTCTTGGTCGGCGACTACGACGCAGACGGGCGCGACGACGTCGCGTACCTGGGGGTGTGCGGGTCGAAAGCCACATCGTGCTTCCGGGTCCACCTGTCCGACGGCCACGAGTTCGAAGCACACGACTGGGGTGGCGACACCTACTTCGCCGGTGACCTCACCTCGCACTTCGGCCTGCGCGTCCACGACGCCAACGCCGACGGCCGAAGCGACATCGCCTACGTCGGCCGGTGTGGCAGCGACGGACCGACGCAATGGCGCCACCACGTCAGCACCGGGGACGGCTTCCGCGTGCGTTGCGCGCCCTCGCGGTCATTGACGCAGCCGTGAGGTGGGCTGGTTGGCCATGACGATGCTCGACGTCGTGCGGTCGTGACGATCGTCGTGGTGCAAAATGCCGCCATACCGCGCACATCCTGGCACGACGATCTTCACGACCGGCCAGGACCGGCACCTCACCACACGACAACCGTCACGACCCGGCCAAGACCGGCACCTCACCACACGACAACCGTCACGACCCGCCAGGACCGGCAGCAGTCTTCACACAGCGGCCCTCACGACCAAGGCAACCGCACGCGACCAGGCAACACGCCACGACCAGACGGACGCCCAGACCACGGGCCGGCCAGGAGTCAGCCGTGCCCTCACCCGCTCAGCCCTGCAGCTCGAACCAGCTCTTCGGCACCGAACGCTGGGCCGGGCCGACGCCGATGATGCCCGGCGCGGGCGCGAAGCCCGCCCATTGCTGCACGTCACCGCGGACGAAGTATTCCACGCCCGGATCCCAGGTGTGCCCACCCGCCGAGCGCCGCACCACGATGCCGAGGCCGTGCGAGCGGTAGATCGCCCCGCCGGAGTCGGTGACGGCACGAGCCAGCGCGGTGTCGAGGCCACGAGGGATCGGCGCCCAGCCGCCGATCGCGCGCAACGTCTCCGCGGAGATCAGCATCGACGCCCCAGGCACCCGGTTCGCGTAGCGGTTTCCGCTGGAACGGTGGCGGCGGACGGTGAGGTCGAGCGCTTCGAAGTACATGAATTCCGCACCCGCGCCCACGAGGTCCGCGCGGGAGAACTCCGCAGCGTGCACGAGGTCGGTGATGTGGTGGGCGCTGTACCAGTCGTCGTCGTCCATTTTCGCCAGTAACTGGCCGGAGGCGACGCCGCACAGGTCGTTCAACGTCTCACCGAACGAACGCGAGGCCGGAATCTCGGTGATCACCAGCGGTCCTGCATACGTCTCCCGCATCCACTGCACCTTCGGGTGTTCTGCGGAGACGCCGTGCAACCCGACGACGAGTTCCACGTGCGGCCAGTCTTGCCCACCGATCTGCTCGGCGATGCTCGCGAGCAGTTCCGGCCGCCGCGTCGCCATGATCACCGACACCGTGGGAGCAGGGGGCGGACCACCGGGCAGCCCGAGGCTGTCGGCGATGGCGCGCCATCGCTGCCGCGCACCGTGCCGGGCGAACGCGGCCCGGCGAATGGACATGCAGTACGCCTCGCGCACGAGGTCGTCGGCGAGGTCGTGTTCCGACGTCGAGGCGAAGGCCGTGGCCAGCTCCGGGCCCAGCAGCCGCCGCACCGTCGGGTTGAGGTCCTGGCTGATCACCGGCAGCGCCGCGCACGCGGCCTGCGCCAAGAACGCGGCGTGCTCGACCGGCCCGCGGTGCAGGCGGGGGTCGTCATGCACGACCCGGTAGTTACGGACGTACTCGACCACCCGCTCGCTCAGGCCGGCGAAATCGTCGAACGACGGGCTGGCCCGGCCGGACTGGTCGGTGAAGGCGAGTCCTCGCGACGTGCGGCGTTCGACCGGGCTCAGCCAGGCGGCGCCGCGTTCGGGCTCGTTGAGAAAACCCACCGGGTTCAGGACGTCAGTGTCCACCGGCGGGACCAGGCTGTCGCTACGAGAGCGGGTGATGAAGGTCTCGATGTCGGCACCTGAGGCGTACAGGAGGTCGGTCCAGGAGGGCCGATGGTGCGCTCCGATGACGTCGAGCACGGGCACCGAGCCGGTCCTCCGCTTCGCCGGCTCCGCGGCCACGACGAGATCCACCGGGCTCGGCTGGCCGGACTCGAGCGCGGGGCGCTCGCCGAGGAGCTGCCGCGCTGCCGGGTCGCCGCAGGCCCACGGCATCGCCTTCGCCGCACTGTGGGCGAACCCCACGCGCAGCCCGCCGGCGGGCCGGCGGAACGCCGACGTCCCGCCGGACAGGAACGCCGCGAGCGCGTCACCGATCGGCAGGTGGCCTTTGAACTCGACGGTGAGGCGGACGTGGGGCTGGGGGTGCTTGAAGGCCCGGCGATCGGCGGAGTTGATCGAGCGCAGCCCGACAGGCCCAGCCGGCAGCCGGAGAGCCGCGGGTCGCGGCTGCCCGCCCACGACGAGATCGAACCGCCTCGAGCGGCTCGTCATACTGCTCAGGCACGGCAGAACCGCCCGCAACAACGTCACCGACTCGGCGACGACGAGGATCTTCTCCCACGACGTGCTGGAGTCTTCCTTGACTTCACCGTGGATGATTTCGGAGATATCGATCACGGTGTCGCATTCGCGGCCGCGCGCCTCACGAACAAGTTCATCGTCATCGGCAACGAGTAATCCCAGTACACCCACGGCCCAGCAATCCCGCCTCTCGGAGTCCGTCGAACGATACCCGAGTGTTGTCGCTAGAGTCTGGCACCGGTCACGAAGACAGGGAGAGCTCATGAGCACGACCGGACACCGATTCACCGCGGCGCGCAACGACTGGCGCAGCCTGCGCCCCAGAGCGCTCGGCACCCACGCCGACGCCCCGGTGTCGGTCACCGTGGTCATCCCTGCCCACGGCTGTCAGCCCGAACTCGATCTCGCCCTGGCGGCCCTCGTTGCGCAGAGCCACCCGAGCGAGCTGCTCGACGTCATCGTGGTGGACGACCGGTCCGAACCGGCCCTGGAATTGCCCGAGCTGCGTCCGAACAAGACCGAGCTGATCAGGGTGGACGGCGGTGGGCACGGCTCCGGCCACGCTCGCGACGTCGGTGCTCGCCAGGCGCACGGCGACGTCGTGCTGTTTCTCGACGCCGACATCATCGCCGATCGGCACCATGTCGAGGCGCACGCGCGCTGGCACGAGGTCACCAGCGACGCGGTCGTCCTCGGCTTCAGGGATTTCATCGACGTCAGCGGAGTCACCGCGGAGCAGGTGCACGACGCCGTCCGGGACGACGAACTCGACGCCCTGTTCGCGGGCCGCCCACGCGAACCGCACAGTTGGATCGAGCAAATGCTCGACCGGACCGACGATCTGGCGACCGATCGCGAAGATCTCTGGCGCGCTGTTGTCGGTGCGAGTGTGTCGACGAGTCGTCGCCTTTACGAAGAAGTCGGCGGATTCGCCCATTTCCCGCGCCGCGGTATCGTCGATACCGAGTTCGGTTATCGGTGTTTTACCGGCGGCGGAATCATCATTCCCGATCGGCAGGCCCGTAGCCTTCATCAAGGGCAGCGTTCGTTCGCCACCAGAGGCTCGGAAATCGCTCAGCGCCGCGCTCCGTTGATCGCCAATCACATCGCCAATCCGCGTTACCGCACCCCGATCGGCGGCCGCCAGTGGGCGGTGCCGTACCTGCACGTCATCGTGCCGCCGAGCGACGCAGCGTTCCTGACCGTGCGCTACACCGTCGACGACGTGCTGGCCAACGACTTCGACGACCTCGTCGTGAGCGTGGTGGTCGACCCGGACAACCCGGACGCGGACCTCTATGAGGACTACTGGCAGGCCGACGGGCGAGTCCGGCTGGTCGAGAAGGCTCCGGACTCCGGCTTCCCGAGCCCGGCGACGATGGTCGTCCCGATCGGCGCGCGGCTGGACGCCACGGCGCTGCGCGGGCTGATGGAGCGGCTGCGCAGCTGGTCGGCCGGGCTGCTGAGCGTGAGCGTGACCGGCCTGGACTCGGTGGTGGAGCTGTGGGCCACCCGGGCCCTGACCAGGGTGCGCCGGCACGCCGGCGAAGACGGCATGCGTCAGTCGGCGCGTGACCTGTTCGGCGAGGCGTGGGTGGCTGGCTCGGATTTCGGGATCGACACCCGCTCAGGCGCTTCGGACCGGCACTTCAAGAACGGCCGGTTTCACGCCGGCCGGTAGATCAGCGTCGCCGACCGATCGGCCGAACTGCCTTCACGCTCCAGACCCGGGAACTCCGCCAGCCACGCCTCGGCCGCCTCCTGCTCCTCGGTGCGGTCGACGTCGTCGATCACGACCCGGGCCCCGACGGACAGCTTCGGCCCCAGGACGGGCACCGCTGGGTATCGTGCGCGGGGCCCGCTGGCTCGCGGCGGGCCGTCGACGAGGAGCAGCCCGATGCCGTCGAGTTCGCCCACGGCGGCCGTGTCGTACCACTGGAAGGTCTCCTGCCCGAGCTTGAGCTCGGTCAATGGCGCGGACCGTACGTCGGTGTTCGCCGTGAGCCCGTGCTCGTGGAGCAGCTGACGGGTCTGTTCGGCGAAGCGCTCGTCGTGCTCCAGTGACACCAGGCGGCCGCCGTATGCCTCCGCGGCGTAGGCCAGCCAGACCGACGACGCGCCGCTGCCGCATTCGACGATCAGCCCGGGCCGGGTCTGCTCGACCATCCGGACCAGGTGCAGGATGGTCGACGGCTCCATGGCCCAGCCACCGGTCGGAGGTAGCGGGGCCCGCGCGTCGTAGCGGTTCACGAGTTGCAGCAGGGCCTGGATCTGGCGCACTGGCTCGTAAGCGAGCTTGGACACCTGTCCACGCAGGCTCACCTGGCGTCGCTTGTCGTCTTGGTCGGATTCGTCGATCCGCGCGACGATGCCGTCCTTGGCCTCGGTGATCCCGGCGCGTACGCCGTCGAGGTCGGCGCGCACGTCATCGACGCCGGTCCGTACGCCGCCGAGGTCGGCGCGGACGTCGCTCACGCCGGCAGCCAGCGCGCCGAGGTCGTCGGTCAGCCGGACGTGGCGCTCCGCGGCGGCCAGGCGTTCCTGGGCGAGCCCGGCGGACACGCCGTCACCGGCGGCCTGGATGTGCCCGACCGCTCGGTCGACGGTGTCACCGAGCGAGGTCACGGCGGGCCGTAGCGCCGTCTTGACTTCCTTCTTGACGTTCTTCGGCATCGAACGCAGCCAGCCGATCCGCTTGCTGTCCAGAGCCTGGCGCCGGGCGACCTGGCGCACCCGGCGAGCGATGTCGCCCTGTCGTCGCCGGATGTCGATGAGCATGACGAGAACGCCCGCGAGCAGGAGCCCGAGGCCCCCGACCGCGAGATCCGTCCGCCCGGCCACACCCGCCACCGCCACCAGTACGCCGACCGCGGCCGCGACCGCACTGGTCGCGAGCTGCCGGTTCGTCATGCCCAACACGAATCCGCCCAACCTTCCTTCGTCCGCGTCGGCGTGAGACTACCGTTTCTCGTGACAGCCTGAGTGGGCACTACCCACTGGCCCGGCACCCTGGGGCCGCCAACCGGCTCATACTGGAAATCTCGGCGAGGAGTGAAGGAACCACATGCGCGCGTTCGTGTTGTGCACGGGACGATGCGGCTCGGTGACGTTCATCGAAGCATGCCGGCACATCGACAACTACACGGCCGGTCACGAGAGTCTGGCGCGCGAGTACGGCCCAGCGCGGTTCGCCTATCCCGACCGGCACATCGAGGCGGACAACCGGCTGTCGTGGTTCCTGGGCGGCCTACGCCGCGCGTTCGGCCCCGATCCCCTGTACGTGCACCTGCGCCGTGATCCCGAACAGGTCGCGCAAAGCTTCCTGCGCCGCTGGGACCGCGGGCGGGCGAACATCGTGGGTGCGTTCGGCCAGGCGATGCTGCCCGTGCCGCGCCAACGCACCGGCGAGGACGAACGCCTCGAGATCTGCCGGTTCTACGTCGACACCGTGCGCACCAACATCGAGGCGTTCCTGGCCACGGTGCCGTACTCCATGACCATCGACCTCGAGCGCGCCGAGGAACAGTTCCCGGAGTTCTGGCACCGTATCGGCGCCGAAGGCGACCTCGACGCCGCGATCGCCGAGTTCGGCATCCGCCACAACCCCAGCCCGGACGCCGACACCGACCCTCAGCCGACCAGCGGGGCGAGCTCCTCGTCCAACCGTGAGGCCAGGGTGCGCGCGTAGGTCGCGGTGAGGTGGTGCGGGTCGCGCCAGACGATGACGTTGCCGATCACCGCGGCGCACTGATCGGCCGGGCACACGTACCGGTTGAGGTCGACCAGCTGAGCTCCAGGCACCCGCTCGGCAGCGGCCAGCTGTACGTCGCCGGCGGCCTCCATCGCCGAGGCCCGGTCCGCTGCACATTCGGTCAGTTGATCCGGGTGTTCCGAGACGCATTCGGGGACGTCGAGGTCCAGCCACGGGGTGTTGTGCAGCACCACCAGGTGCGCGCCTGATTCCACGACGGCCTGCCAGCTGTCGGCCATCCCGGCGGCGAATCGGTCCCTGTTGTCGGCATCGTCGACGGGTTCGCCATCGACGAGCACGCGGTAGTTGTTGCTACCCGAGGTGACGACCACGTCCGGGCGCTGGTTACCGGTCAACTGCTCCAGCAGTGCGTCGTTCCACTCCGAGCACGAGGTGTAGGCGGTGTCGTCGGCGGTCGACACGTCGACGGAGAAGAAGCCGCACGACGACTTGGTGTACGTCTGCACGCGCCAGCCCTGACGGCGCCCGATCTCGTCCAGCGTGGGCTGCCATTGGGCCGCATGTGAGTCGCCGACCAAGGCGACCACGTAGTCGGAGTCGACGTCGCCGTAGGTGCACGACAACACCTCGGCGTCCTGCTGGTTCTGATGACAGCCGTCGCCGTAGACGTCGGCGTTGTCGTCGCGCGCCTGCAACGGGTCCGGGGTGATGGCCGTGACCTCGTCGACGGGCACGCCGTCGGGGTCCGAGGCCGGCTGGTCCCCGAGCACGGCCGCACCGGGTGCGTCACCGTCCACGTCGTAGTCGGGTGTGAACGCCGTGGGAACGATCGCTGCGATCAGGCCCACGGCGGTGGCCAGCGCTCCTACGCCCAGTGCGCGACCGGGCCGGGCGGCCAGGGCAGGCGCGTGGTGAATGGGACGCTCCACGAGCTTGAACGTCAGCCAGGCCGGCACCACCGACGCCGCCGCCACGGCGACGCCCCTGGTCACCGACAGCTCCCCCCACGCCGCCGTCGCCGCGATCAGCAGCGGCCAGTGCCACAGATAGATCGAGTACGACAACGCACCCACCCAGCGCATCGGCGCGACACCCAGCATCGCGCCGGCCCCGGCCGAGCCCGCCGGTCCGACCCCGGCGGCGATGACGGCCGCGGCGCCGAGGGTGGGCAGCAGGGCGGTGTAGCCGGGAAAGGCCGTCGAGGCGTCGTAACTCAGCGCCGCCACCGCGATCGCCACCAGGCCGGCCCAGGCGGCCGGTACGCACACCGTCCGCGGCAGCCGGGCGAGGCGGGGGGCGGCGATCGCCAGCGCCGCGCCGACGGCGAGTTCCCAGGCCCGGGTGGTGGACACGAAGTACGCCCGGCCCGGCTCCGCGCCGGTCAGGTAGACCGAGTACAGCAGCGACGGCACGGCGATGGCGGCGAGGCCGGCCAGCATGATCCACCGCAACGAGCGGCCACTGCGCCGTTGCCACCACGCCAGCGCGATGATCAGCAACGGCCAGAGCAGGTAGAACTGTTCTTCGACGGCCAGCGACCAGAAATGCTGGACCGGGCTCGCGGCGTTCTCGGCGGCCAGGTAGTCCACCGCGTCGGCGGCCAGCCGCCAGTTGACCACGTACACCGCACTGGTCACGATGTCCCACGCGACCTGCGCCCACCGCAGCGGTGGCAGGAAGACGATCGTGAGCACCGACGTCGCGAGGAGCACGACGGCCGTGGCCGGCAAGAGCCGGCGGGCGCGACGGGCGTAGAAGCGCCGCAGGCTCACCCGGCCAGTCGTCTGGACTTCACGGACCAACAGGCCGGTGATGAGGAACCCGGAGATGACGAAGAAGACGTCGACCCCGATAAAACCGCCGCTGACCTGCGGGATGCCGGCATGGTAGGCGAGCACGAGCAGCACCGCGACGGCTCGCAGGCCCTCGATGTCCGGACGGAATCGGGTGGCTTCGGCCCCGGAGTCCGCCGTTTTCTGCGGGCGCGACACCCCGACGACCGATGTCATCCACGTCCTCCACCACGTTCGCTCCGGCACTAGTGCCCGTTGACGACGCCGAGTCCCGCACCTCATGCGGTCGCCCCGGCTTCGGCAACGCCTCCGCGAGTGTGCCAGACTTCGTACGGCCAGGCGGTCGATGTGGATGTATCATCGATCAGCCGTGCCATTCGAGTCCGGGTGCGGCCGGTCGGCGGGGCCGCACGACGTGGGTGTGGGTTTCGCGGCGAACGCGATCGGGAACTCATCCCGGCGTCCCAACGTTGCCGCCGATCATGGCCGTGCACATCAAATAGCAGTCGGAGATGAATCAGTGTCCGCAGACCTCGCGGTGATCGGGCTGGGCTATGTCGGCCTCCCGGTGGCCCAGGAAGCCAGTCGCGCCGGCTTGTCCGTCCTCGGCTTCGACGTGAGCAACGCCGTCGTCGATGGCCTGAACGCAGGACGTTCGCACATCGACGACCTGACCGACGACGACATTGCGGCCATGCTCGCCGCGGGCTTCCGAGCCACGGTCGACGAGTCCGACCTCGACGACGTCGACACGATCGTCATCTGTGTGCCGACCCCGCTCTCCGACGACGGCGGCCCCGACCTCGCCGCGGTGCAGGCTGCGGTGGCCACGGTGGCGCGTCACCTGTCGCCGGGCGTTCTCGTCGTGCTCGAGTCCACGACGTACCCGGGCACCACCGACGAGCTGGTCCGCCCTGCGCTCGAGGAGTCCGGCCTGGTCGCCGGGCGCGATTTCCATCTCGCGTATTCGCCCGAGCGCATCGACCCCGGCAACCGCAACTACGGCATGCGCAACACGCCGAAGGTCGTCGGCGGGCACACCCCCGAGTGCACCGAGCGTGCCGCCGCTTTCTACCGCCGCATCGTCGACACCGTCGTCGAAGCCCGGGGCACCCGCGAGGCCGAGACCGCGAAGCTGCTGGAGAACACCTACCGGCACGTCAACATCGCCCTGGTCAACGAGATGGCCCGGTTCTGCCACGACCTCGGCATCGACCTGTGGGACGTCATCCGCCTCGCCGCGACGAAGCCGTTCGGCTTCCAGGCCTTCTACCCCGGCCCGGGCGTCGGCGGGCACTGCATCCCCATCGACCCCAACTACCTGAGCCACAACGTCCGACTTCGGCTGGGGTACCCGTTCCGCTTCGTGGAGCTGGCTCAAGAGATCAACTCCACGATGCCGGCCTACGTGACCCAGCGCGTGCAGAATTTGCTCAACATCGACGGCAAGGCGCTCAACGGCTCGACGGTGCTCCTGCTCGGTGTGACGTACAAGCCGAACATCGCCGACCAGCGCGAATCGCCGGCGGTCCCGATCGCCAAGCGACTGCGGGGCTTCGGCGCGAACGTCCAGTTCCACGACCCGCGCGTCGAAACGTGGAACATCGACGACGCCGTGCTGACGCGCGAGCCCGATCTCGAAACCGCGCTGGGCCGGGCCGACCTCGTGGTGGTGCTGCAAGGCCACGACGAGTACGACGGCGAGCTCATCGCAAAGAGCGCCGCGCGGGTGTTCGACACCAGGGGCATCACGCCGAAGTCGGAGACGGTGGAGCTCATGTGAGCATCCGCGCTCATCGGCGGCTTTCCCGGATGGTTCCGGACGGCTAGGTCGCCATGAACGTCCTTGTCGTCACGGTGGTGCACGACCCGCAGGACGCGCGGATCCGGCATCGACAGATCCGCGCCCTGATGGACGCCGGGCACCACATCACCTTCGCCGCCCCGTTCAGCGCGTACGAACGCCCGCGCGACGACGACCTGCGCACCGTGGACCTTCCCCGGGCACAGGGACTGAATCGCCTGGCTGCCGCGCGCGCGGTGCGGCGCCTGCTCAAACGCCGCGGGCGCGAGTTCGACGTCGTCCTGCTGCACGACCCCGAACTGGTGCTGACCACCGCCGGGCTGAGCGTGCCCGGCCTGGTGTGGGACGTGCATGAGGACACCGCCGCCGCTTTGCAGATGAAGGCATGGCTACCGCGCCCGGCCCGCCCGGCTGCGGTCATGCTGATCCGTGCGATCGAACGGATGGCCGAGCGCCGGATGCCGTTGATCCTGGCCGAGGAGTCCTACGCCGAGCGGTTCACCCGCCCGCATCCGATCGTGCGCAACAGCGTCGTCGTGCCGGAGCGGATCCCGGAGCCGATCGGGGCCCGGGACGACCGGGTGATCTACATCGGCCGGCTCACCCGGGCACGAGGCGCGCTCGAGATGATCGAGCTGGGCCGCCGGCTCGCCCCGGGCGTCGCCGTGCATCTGGTCGGCCCGGCTGATCGTGACTGCGCCGACGCCGTCGAGGATGCCCACCACGCCGGGATCGTGCACTGGCACGGCTTCGTGCCCAACGACGCCGCGCTGGCCATGCTGCCCTCCGCGCTGGCCGGGCTCAGCCTGCTGCACGATCAGCCGAACTATGCCCATTCTCTGCCGACCAAGATCGTCGAGTACATGGCGCACGGCGTGCCCGTCATCACGACCCCGAATCCCAGTTCGGCTGAGATCGTGCGTCGGCACCACTGCGGTTCGACCGTGCCGTTCGGTGACGTCGACGCTGCGGCCGAGGCGATCCGGGCGCTCGCGGCCGATCCGGCGGAGCAACGTCGCCTGGCAACCGCCGGCCGCACGGCAGCGATCGAGTACTACAGTTGGCGCACCGATGCCGGCGTCTTCGTCGAGACCCTCGAAAAGATCGCCATCGCCTCGTCGTGACCCACGACCGAGGGCGTACGCTGCACCGGGCCGGACAGCTAGAGTTCGGTGAACCAAGCCCGCACGACGACGGAGACCTCGATGTTACGCGCCGTACGCTCGTTCCTCGGTTCTCGTTGGCCCGCACTCGGCATGCTCGGCGCGTTCGTCGCCGGCGTCGTCGCGGTGTGGACTCTCGTCGACGAGACCCGGGTGACGTCGGCCGCGCTGGCCGGCCTGCTCGGCCTGGCCCTGGTCGGCCTGGTGGTGGTGAGCTTCATCGCCCGCTCGGCCGAGCATCGCGCCCGCTCGATCGAAGCCCGGCTCAACAAGGTCGAATCCGTCGCGCGGGAGACCTCCGCCACCGTCGGCGCCATCAAGAAGGCCCAGGCGGATCCCAGCGGTGGCCGCCTCGGCGCGATCATCGGCGCCCAGCGCCTCGACGCCGCGGTTCGCCACGACGAACTCGTCAACAGCATCGGGCAGTTGCGCAGTGAAGTGACCGATCAGCTCCGCAAGGTGAACAAGGACCTCGCCGCCGGGTTCCGGGAAGCGTGGATCAACTCCGAGACGCAACTGTCCGAGCTGTCCGCACTGGCCAACCTGTACGCGATCTTCGATCCGCAGGGCGAGGTGCCGGTGCTGGGTGGGTTCGCCGCATCACCACAGACCATCCTCCGCCTGACATCGCTGGCCATGGAGCTCCCCGACGACGGGCTCATCGTCGAATGTGGCAGCGGCGCTTCCACGGTGTGGCTGTCGTTCGCCTGCCGGCGCGCCGGGCACGGGCGGGTGGTCGCACTCGAACACGACGAGCGCTACGCCGAGCTGACTCGCGAAGCCCTCGCACGGCACGATCTGAGCTCGTTCGCCGAGGTCCGCATCGCACCGCTGGAGCCGTTCACGCTCGGCGAAGAATCATACGACTGGTACAGCCGCAAGCAGTGGGACGACCTCGAGGGCATCGACCTGCTGTTCGTCGACGGCCCGCCCGGCTCGGTCGGCCCGCGGTCGCGATACCCCGCCTATCCGCTGCTCGCTCGGGCGCTGTCCGAAGGCGCCGTGGTGGCCCTCGACGACATTCACCGCGACGCCGAGGCGCGCATCGGGGCCGACTGGCTGAACGAGACGGTGTCCGGGGTGACGTTGCGCGACGGCGGCAAGCTCGGGCGTACTCGGCTGCTCACCGCCACCCGCAGCGCCGCCGCCGAGGAGTCGTGAGTCATGCGGATTGCGCACCACAGCGCAGTCCGTCCACCAGGAGATTGACCATTCGGCTGCTGTACTCCACGCCTTCGCCCGGCACCGGGATGCACAGCAGCGCGACGGCGTAGAGCAGGTCCTGGGCGCTGATGTCGCGGCGGATCTGGCCCGCAGCCCTGGCCGGCTCGAGTAGCGACTCGAGCGCGGGCCCGAGCCGCTGCAGGAAGTAGCCAGGCAGTTCGTCGTAGGCCGGGTCGCCGGAGTGCAGCGCGGCGGCGAGCCCTCGCTTGGTCGCGAGGTACTCGGTGTAGCGCTCCAGCCACTTCTCGATCGCGACCTCGATCGGATGCGCCGCGGCCAGTTCCGGGGCCGCAGCGGCACACGCGTCGACCTCGCGCTGGAACACCGCCACGATCAGGTCCGAGCGTTTCGGGAAATGCCGGTACAGCGTTCCGACGCCCACCTCCGCGAGGTCCGCGATCTGTTTCGCGGGAGCATCCACGCCGGAGTCGGCGAAGGCGGTCTTCGCCGCGTCGAGCAGCGCGTCGACGTTGCGCTGTGCGTCGGCGCGCAACCGCCGGCCCGGTCCGGGAGACGTCGCCGCGGCCGGGGCCGCGGAACGGGTGGAGCCGGCGCCCGTGGGGGCAGCGCTGTCGTTCACGATCCTCCCTCACTTGCTAACCGGAACGCCTTTCCGTATTCTTACCGGAAGAGCGTTCCGCTTCGTCTTCGAAGCATACGGCCCGGGTCCCGGCGCTCGCCACCTACCCACCCCTTCGCCCTTGGAACGGGAGAACGACATGCAGTACCGCACCCTCGGCCGCACCGGCATCAAGGTCAGCCGCTACGCGCTCGGCGCCTTGATGCTCGGCGTCGGCAATCCGGATCACGAAGACTCCATCAAGATCATCCACAAGGCGCTGGACGCCGGGATCAACCTCATCGACACCGCCGACGCCTACGGTCAAGGCGCCTCCGAAGAGGTGGTCGGCAAGGCGCTGGTCGGGCGGCGAGACAGCGTCGTGCTCGCCACCAAGGTGGGCCTGCCGATGGGTGAAGAAGTCAACCATCGAGGTGGTTCCCGCCGCTGGATCATGACCGAGGTCGAGAATTCGCTGCGCCGCCTGCAGACCGACTACATCGACCTCTACCAGCTGCAACGCCCCGATCCCGACACGGCCATCGAAGAGACCCTGTCCGCGCTCACCGACCTGGTGCGCAGTGGCAAGGTCCGCGCCATCGGCACGTCCACGATGCCGGCCTCGGACCTCGTCGAAGCACAGTGGGTCGCCGAGCGGCGCGGCCTGGAACGGTTCCACACCGAGCAACCGCCCTACTCCATCCTCAATCGCAGCATCGAGACCGAGGTCCTGCCGCTGGCACAGCGCTACGGGATCGGCACGTTGGTCTGGGGCCCGCTGGGTCAGGGCATGCTGACCGGCCGCGTGCGCAAGGGCCAGCAGACCGACCTGTTGCGCGCGGGCATGCCGTTCTTCACCGTGTTCCGCAACGAGCAACGTCTCGACGCCGTCGAACAGCTCATTCCGCTGGCCGCCGAAGCCGGACTGCCGTTGACCCATCTGGCCATGGCCTTCGTGACCGCGCATCCGGGCGTGAGCACCGCGCTGCTCGGGGCGCGCACGATGGAACAGCTCGACGACCTGCTCGCCGGTATCGACGTCACCCTGTCCGACGACGTTCTCGACCGCATCGACGAGATCGTCCCGCCGGGTACCGACGTCGGCGGCCGGCTCGACCAGGCCTACCTGCCCCCTGCCTTGCAGACGCCGAGTCTGCGCCGCCGCAGCGACCAGGAACCCGCCGCCGCCTGAAGACAAGGAACCCGATGTCCCACCTGCAGCACCCGCTCGGAACCGGGATCACCGCCGCGGCGACGGCCGACGACGTCCTCGCCGGAATCGACCTGACCGGTACGAACGCCGTCGTCACCGGCGGGCACAGGGGGATCGGGCGGGAGGTGACCCGGGCACTGGCCGCCGCCGGCGCCCGGGTCACCGTCGGTGCCCGTGATCCTGATCAGGCCGAACTGTGGCCGACTAGCACCGTGCCGGTCGAGGTTCGCCGACTCGACCTGCTCGATCCTGCGTCGATCGACCACTTCGCCGCCGAGTGGCTCGACGGTGACCGAGCCCTGCACATGCTGATCAACTCTGCTGGCCTGCCCGGACCGCCCGAACTCGTCCACGACGCCCGCGGCTACGAGGTACAGTTCGCCACCAATCATCTCGGCCACTTCCAGCTGACCCTGGCGCTGTGGCCGGCGCTTCGTGCCGCGAACGGTGCCCGCGTGGTCAACGTGTCGTCCGGCGCGCAACGGTTCGGCCGGATCGACTGGGACGATCCGCACTTCAGCCACCGCGAGTACGACGCTCATGTCGCGTATGCCCAGTCGAAGCTCGCGAACGTGCTGCACGCTGTCGAGCTGGACCGGCGAGGCGCCGAGCACGGCATCCGCGGTTACGCCGTGCACCCCGGGGTCGTCGTCGGCACCGCGCTCAACGGCTCCAGCGGCGAGAACGCGCTTCGCGCCATGGGGTTGGTCGACGATTCCGGTGCGCCGATCATCGACCCCGAACACGGGAAGAAGACGCCGCAGCAAGGCGCCAGCACCATCGTCTTCGCGGCGGCGAGTCCGTGGCTCGCCGACATCGGCGGTGTCTACCTCAAGGACAACGACATCTCGCCGTTGGACGACGAGCCCAGACCGATGTCAGCAGTGGAACCGCCGGCCGAGATCATGTCGCACGCCATCGACCCGGCCTCGGCCCGGCGGCTGTGGACATTGAGCGAGCACATGCTCGGCCAGCGCAGCACCTGGTGATCAACCGGGCCGAGGGCGTCACTGGCGCCCGGCGTCGACGAGCATGCCCTGCTTGGTCACGTCGACCACCGCGCGGCGCACCCCGACCTCGCCACCGTCGAGCCAGTGCTCACCGAACAGCCGCCGCGCGGCGGCGTCGAGGCCGCCCTCGTCATGCCGCCGGGCCCGGTGCAGCGCCCGAGTGGCCCACAGCTCGACCGTCGGGCCCGCCTCACCGGGCACCGTCGCCCGGACCACGCCCACCGCATGCTGCTCGACCGCGTCCACCATGGCCTGAAGGGTGTTGCTCTCGACAGCCACACCGGCAGGAACGATGAACGACAGCGGCGACGGGAACCCGGTGGTCACCGGCTGCTCGGCCAGGCGCACCCGCGCGTCGGCAGCGAAGTAGTCACGCAGCCACTTCGGCAGGTCGGCGCTGGGCGAGATCGTCACGACGAGGTCGGTCCAGCCGGAGGCGAGAATGTTGTCGACGCTGAGCTGGACCTGCTCCGGCGAGGCTTCGTGGGCGTCGACGACGGCGTGCACCGACGGCACGGCCCACATCCGCCCCACGTTCGACGGGCGGAACAGCGAGATCGGCAGATGGTTGGCGGCGAGCCCCGAACGTTCCCGCTTGATGTCATCACCACGAACGGAGAGGTTGCGCTTACGTCCCTGGTGGTAACTCTGCGCCGCCGGTTCCGGCACGATGACCCCGCCAGCGGTGAAGATCCGGTAACCGAACTCGGTGTCGACGATGCCGCGCAGGCCGAAGGTGGCGAACCCGCCGCTCTCGGCGTACAGCTCGCGGGTGGTCGACACGCTCGCGCCCACGACGGCGATGAACGTGTCGTCCGCGAATTTCGTCAGCTGGTCGGCTTCGTCGATGAAATCCTCGACCCACACGTGCCGGGTGATCTTGCGACCGGCCAGGAGCTGGTCGAAGCTGTCGTCGCGGGTGGCGGTGCGCACGTCGGCGGGGCCGATGCCGTCGACGTCGACGAATTTCTTCCAGCCCAGCACGACGGCGTCGGCCACGGTGTGGTGCCAGCGCGCATGCGCCTCGACGTGCGTCCGCGTGGCCATGATGTCGGCGTCGAGGAACACGATGATGTCGCCCTCGGCGGCCTGGGCGCCGGCATGGCGGGCCCGGCCGGAGCCGTGCCCGCCGCCGTCGTCCAGGCGCAGGATCCGGGTGTTGGCCGGGTGCGCGGCCTGCAGTCGCAGTGGCTCACTGGAGTTGTCGTCGACGACCACGACGTCGAGCAGCTGGTCCGGATAGCTCTGCTCGGACAGCGCCGCCAGCGTGCGGTCGAGCTCGTCCTGACAGTCCTTGGCCGGCAGGACCACCGTGACCGACATGGTCGGCGTCCAGCTGCCCAGCTCCGGCGGTTTGCGACTAGGCCAGTCCTGCCGAGGCACCGGTACAGGACTCAGCGCCGAAGGACGCATGTGGGACTCCTACGAACGTTGGCTGCATGCTTCGCTTAGAGTGTGACGCGCTCGTCCGATGACGACGCCACCTGAAGACGACGATTGATGACGACGAACTTACCGGGCACCGACATGCCGATCGAAACCGACCTCTCTCCCGCCGCCTCCCCTGCCGCGCCGGCCACGCTGCGCTCGCTCACCTGGACCCAGCTCGCCGACCTCGGCCACGCGGCCATGCGCGCGGCGGCCCAGTCGTTGCGCCCGGCGCTCCTGCCGCCGGTGAACACCGCTCTGGTCTCCCCGGAAGGTTTCGATCCCTTCGACACCGACCCGGCCGACGTCACCCGGTCCGTGGCCGATCTCGTCGCGGCACCCGACGGCACCATGCGCTTCGTGCACGACGACGACGTCGTCGCCTCGGTGGCCTGCGGTGCCGTGCTCGACCGTCAAGACGTCGCCGCGCTGCGCCCGTTCGCCGGCGTCCGGGTGCCGCTCGATGTGGGCAGCGGCCCGGTCGCGCTGGGCGGGCTGGTTCGCCAGCTGCTGGTCGCCGGTGTGCCGGTGCTCGCCGCTGACCTGCCGCTGTCGGTGTACCGGCTGCTCGGGGCGGAGCTCGGCGGCATCGTGGCCGAGGCGACGCCGTCCGTCCTGCGCGACGTCGACCAGCGGGAACGCTGGTCGGTCCGGGCCCGGCGGGCTGCGCTGTTGCACGCCACGGCCGCGGCCGGGGTGCCGTCGTCGCGGCCCGAGGTCACCATCGTCGTCGACGCCGGCGCGGGGCACGACCTCGACCGGTTGGCGGCCGAGGTGAGCGCTCAGACATGGCAGCACATGCAGATCTGCGTCACGCTCGGCGCGGACGATCCGGATCCGGACGAGCTGGTCGCCACCATCAGCGCGGCCGGACCGGTGGTCGAGGTCATCCGGGGCAGCGATGCCACCGACGCCGTGAGTCGAGCGCTGAGCTCGTGCACCACCGAACTCGCGACGATCATGACCCCGCGGCTGTCGTACCAGCCCCAGCACGTCACCGACCTCGTCCTGGGCCGCGGTTACTCCCGCCGCCGCGTCGCCGGCGTGCGCGTGCGCCGCACCTACCTCGAGCCGCTCGGGCTGACGGTGTACGCCGGACCGGCCGGCGAGCGGTCCAGCGACGAGCTCACCGCCGGCGCCGTGCTCGCTGCGCCCGGCGAGTTGCTGGAGCTCGGTGCCCACCGGAGCCACGGCGGCGCCGTCGTGCACACGGACGGATCCGGCTACGCCGTGCACGACCTCAGCGTCGCCGCCGTGGTGCCGCGCGGTGACACCGCCGGTCTGGATGAGGCGCTACGCACCAGCGAGCGCCAGTACGCGGGCCGACCGTCCGGGGACAGCCCGGCGACGGTCGACCCCGCGTACTCGTCTTACTTCGCGCGCATCGCGTCGCGCTCGGCCTGAAGCTTGCGCACCGTCTCCACCAGCGTCTGTGCCCGGGCGTCGAAGGAGTGCTCCCGGCGCACCTTCTCCGACAGCGCCATCCGCGCGGCCGCGCGCTCCGGCGTCTCGGCCAGCTGTGTCGCCACGGCCTCGGCCAGCTCGTCGGGCGTGCGGTAGGTCAAGATCACGTCGCCGAACACCTCGGACAGCCCCGGCACGTCGTCGCTGACGGCACGGGCCCCGCACGCCGCCAGGTCGAACAGCCGGTTGGACAACAGGCCCTCGTTCTTCATGTCGTCCCAGTGATCGTTGAGCACCACCCCGGCAGCGGTGTAGGCGGCCGGGAGCTCCTCGTTGGGCAGGTACTCCCCTTGCAGCGCGCCCTCGGGCAGCAGCCCGCGCCAGCGGACCCCGTACACCGACGGGACGATGCCCGCTTCCAGCGCTGCGGCCACCGACGCCCGCACGCCGCGCGCGTTGCCGACGAACAGCACCTCGTGGCGCCGGCGCGGGTCCGGCGGCACGGGGCGGAACCGTTCGGCGTCGGTGCATTGCAGCAGCGGTTGCACCGGTGAGCCCAAGTCGGTGGACAGCCGGTGCGCGAGGCTGGTGGAGGCCGCGAAGACCGCATCGAACGACGCGAGCTCGCGTCGGGTGACCCGTTCCGGGTGGCTGATGACCCACGAGAGGTTGATCTGCTGCGGGTTGACCGTGTACACGCTCACCCCGCGCAGCACCAGGGCGACGTCATCGAACCGGGACGTCGAGCGGTACCACGCGTTCTTGGCGTCGATGACGGCCTCGTGTCCCAGGCGCTCCAGCGCGGCCTTCAAGGCGAGCGCGAAGTGCCAGTCGCCCCAGTTGGTCCGGCGACGCACGTCCGGCGGGCCGATCTTCAGCGCCCACCGCAGCGGCGCGGGCTCGCGGTCACGGACCACGATCGGGTCGAAACCCCAGTGTGTCGGCGCGGCGCCGTCGTAACCGACGATCGAGTACCCGGCCTCGCCCCACAACTGCTCGTCGTTCTGGCCGACCGAGTTCTTCCAGCGCCCGAAGAACAGCTCCTGGTTGTCGGTGGCGGTGGACATCGCCGACGCGGTGTGGCGGCGTTCGGGCATCGCGATGAACGACACGAGGCTGTCCGGCACGTAGCGCAGCGCCCGCCCGGTGGTGCGAGCCAGGCGCAGGCTCAGGTCGGCGTTGTCGAGATCGTTGACGAACAACGGATCGAAGCCACGCACGGCGGCGAAGTCGTGTGCCCGCACCGCGAGCACCGAGGCCGACAGCGCCACCCGCTCGGCCGGGTGGATCACCTCCGGAGCGTCGCCGGGGAAGCGGCGGAACAGGTTGTGCGGGTGCGCTCCGCGGGCGAAAGCCACCCCGGCCGTCCACACCGTCCCGTCCGGGCAGAGCACCAGCGGCTGCGCCGCCGCGGCCGAACCGTCGGCCAGCGGGGCGAGCAACGCATCCAGCCAGCCCGGCTCGACCCAGGTGTCCGCCGTGGTGAACACGACGTACTCACCGGTCGACTGGGCCGCGCCGATCGACCTCGACAGCTCCAGGGACAGCGCCTGGGTCTGGCGCAGCACGCGCACCTGTGGGAAACGTACCTGCAGGAACTGCAGGCGCATCGCCTCGGCCTCAGGGGTCTTCGCATCGACGATGATGATCTCGACGTCGGTGCCGGTCACCTCGAGGATGCGTTCGACCGTGGTGGTCACGGTCTGGGCCACGGCGCTGGCGTGGATGACCACCGAGACCCCGCCGGGCCTGCGCTGGTCGAGCCCGCGGTCCACGGCCTCCCAGTCGATGAGGTGTTTGGCCCGGATGACGAACCGATAGCCGAACAGCTCGTTGATGGTGATCCGGTCCGAGCGCTCCTCCCACGCGTCGTAGCGGGTGGCGATGAACGGTGCGAGCTCGAAATCGGTCACCCGCGACATCCGGATGAACAGATCCCAGTCGACGTTGCGGCGAAGGTGTTCGTCGAACGTGCCCACTTCGTCGAGCAGCGACCGCTCGTGCAGCACGACGATGCAGTCGATGAAGTTGCGCTCGTGCAGGGCCGGCCGGTTGAACGGCAGCGACCGGTAGCCGCGGCGCCCGCCCTTGCGCTCTTCGACCAGCTCGGACACGGCGTAGGCGAACCGCAGCGAGCGGGTGCGCACGAAGGCGACCATGATCTCGAGGAACTCGGGGGTCCAGGTGTTGTCCGAGTCGAGATAGGCGATGTACTCGCCGCGGGCTTGGGCGAGCCCGGCGTTGCGGGCCACCGAGACCCCGCCGGCCTGCTCGCGCCGGATGAACTCGATGCGCTCGTCGGCCAGCAGCGGCTCGACAGCCGCGGCCGTACCGTCGGTGCTGCCGTCGTCGACGACGATGAGCTGCCAGTTGCGGTAGGTCTGCGCCCGGACGGACTCGATGGCGGCGAGCACGCCCTGGGCGCGGTCCTTGGTGGGAATGATCACCGACACCAGCGGCGGTTCCTCGGCCACCTCGGCGTACTGCTCGCGGACGGTGCGCTTGAACGCCTCCGCCGCTTCATGATCGAACGTCTCGGCGGTGCGGGGCAGGTCCTCGTAGCCCCGGGTCTCCTTCATCAGGCGGCGGACCCGGCGGGCGAAGTCGGCCAGCGGTGGGCCGTCCATGTCGCCGAAGTTCTCGCGATAGACCTCGGGGTCGAACTCGGCACTCGGCTTGGCGCCTTGCTTCCAGCCGATCTCGAGGTAATGCCCCAACGGCCCACCCCGGTGCTCCGCGGCGCCGGGATGCCTGGCGACGTAGTAGTCGGGATCGAACAGCGGGTGCGGTGACAGCCCGCGTTCGATGCCCCGGTTCACGTAGTGGACGAATGGCGCCACATCGAGCGACTTCGGGGTCCGCGGGTGGTCGCGGTACCACTCGGAGACGAAGCACGGGTTCGGCGACACGTCCGTCTGATCGGCGTGCGCGACGAAGTGGTCGAGCGGATCCACACCCGGCGGGATCGGCTCGTCTAGTTGCTCGGCATACCATTCGGCATCGAACAGGCCGCTGTCACGCACCGCCGCCGAAATCCGTCGTCGACGGCGAGCCTCGTCGTCGATATAGGACTGCGGGAGAATCCTCGCCGCCAGTCGGCGAGCCGCGCTGCGGGCATGGCCCACACGTACCTTCATTCACGTCTCCTCGGGAACCCGCCCCCTGTACCCCAGGGCCTTTCCCGACCCAAGTGCACCGGTATCTTACAAGCGTCACGACCCCCTACGAACGTTCGCCGCACGCTTGGAGTTTCACGATGTCGTGGTTGGTCACCGGCGCCGGCGGAATGCTGGGTAGCGACCTTGTCGACGTCCTCACCGAGCGAGGTGCCGACGTGACACCCGCGCCTCGCACCGAGCTCGACATCCTCGACGCCGCCGCCGTCGACACCGCCGTACGCGGCCACACGGTGGTGGTGAACACCGCCGCCTACACCGATGTCGACGGCGCGGAAACCGACACCGAGCGCGCCGATGCCGTCAACGGCGTCGGCCCCGGTATTCTCGCTGCCGCGTGCGCTCAGCACGGCGCTCGGCTGATCCACGTGTCGACCGACTACGTCTTCGATGGTCATGCCACCACTCCCTACCCAGAGGACGCGCCCGCATCCCCGTCGACGGCTTACGGGCGCAGCAAGCTCGCCGGCGAACGTGCCGTCCTGGCAGCACTGCCCACCGGCGCGACGGTGATCCGGACTGCTTGGCTCTACGGCGCGCGCGGGCGCAACTTCGTGACGACGATGGCCCGCCTCGCCGAGCAACGCGATCAGGTCAACGTCGTCGACGACCAGCATGGCCAGCCTACGTGGTCGCGCGATGTCGCCGAACGCATCGTCGACCTGACCGACGCCAACGCGCCTGCGGGCATCTATCACGCCACGAACACCGGCCAGACCACCTGGTTCGGGCTCGCTCGAGCCGTGTTCGCGCTCCTCGGGCACGATCCCGAGCGGGTCCGTCCGATCACCACGGCGGACTTCCCGCGCCCGGCTCCCCGGCCCGCCTACTCGGTGCTCGGACACGCCGGCTGGGCGCGCGCCGGCCTCAAACCGCTGCGGGCCTGGGAGGAAGCACTCGCCGCCGCCGCACCGAGCGTCCTGGGCACCGGCTGAGCACAGTTGCGGTTATGGTGGCATTCATGTTCTCGAGGCGACGCCGCTCCAAGATCCCTGGCCCTGTCTTCGTCGGCGGAACTGGCCGCAGTGGTACCACCATCATGGCCAGCTTGCTGGGCGAACACTCGGCGTATCACCTGATCCCGATCGAGGCGCGATTCCACACCGAAGCCGCCGGGTTCGTCGGGCTCACAGCCGGGAAAGTCACGCCGGAACAGTTCCGCGAGAGCATGCTCGGCCACTACTTCCACCGCACGGTCAACAACGGCTCGGCACGTGGTCTGCATCTGGCCGGCGTCCAGCGCGACACCCTCGAAAGTGCGGTCGAGCGCTACCTGAAGAAGTACCAGAGCGACTCCGCCGCCGCAGGGGCGGACCTGATGTCGTCCATCTTCGACCCGTTGGTCGAGCAGTCCCAGGCGCACTCCTGGGTGGAGATGACCCCACCCAACGTCGAACAGGCCGCACAACTACAGCGGATGTTCCCCGACTCCAGGTTGATCCACATCGTCCGCGACGGGCGTGATGTCGCGGTCTCCGTGGCGTCCAAGTCGTGGGGCCCCAACGACCCGTTCGCGGCGCTGGAGTGGTGGGGCACCCGCTTGCGACGCGCCGAGAAGGAACCGGCCCAACCCGGCTACGTGATGCTGGTCGGCTTCGAGGCGCTGATGGACTCCGACCGCGAGGGCCAGTTCAACCGGATCTGCGAGTTTCTCGAGATCAGCCCGGAAGAGTCCATGCGCGCATTCTTCAACGAGAAGATGACGACCGAGCGCGCCCGTATCGGCCGGTGGCGGCGTAACGTCCCCGAAGCCGACCACGACCGTTTCGAGCAGGCCTACCGCGAGGTCGTCGAGAAGCTGCGCGCAGACGGCATCAGCTCGGTCGAGGTCCTGACGACCTGATTCGACCCAGCCGGTCGCGAAATCATCTCCGGGAGTCGTCATGGCCCCATCCGCTTGGGGGCGGCAACCGCTAAGGCGCGGTCTCGGCGTCCATCACTGCGCTATCGATGCCTAGGATCATGCCCAATGCCGTCTCGATGTTTGCCATGGTGTCGGGCGCAACGGCGCCTAGTCGCTCCAAGAACCGGCTTCGCGCCACTGCTCTGATACCCCGCGATACGGCCACGCTCGATCGCTCTACGCCCTCGCTTGTCGACACGTCCGGCCTTAGCGGTGACGGTGCGCGGGAACTCGACACCGGAATGACCACGAGCAACTCGTCCGGGACACCGGTGTTGATGTCGTCCACGGATATAACCACGACCGGCCGGTTCTTGCCGGGCTCCCCTTTACGCGCTGCACCGAGGGAGACGAGCCACAACTCGCCACGTCGCGGCTCAGTCGATGCCATCGGTGAGCGTGGCCTCCCATTCCTGGTCCTCCACCCGAGCGTCCGCCATCACAGCATCGCGCCGCACGGCGTCACGCTCGGACTGGAAGATCGCGTCTCGCTGCGCGTGTCGAGCCATCTCCGTCAGCATCGAGGAAATCGACAGGCCACGTGCCCGTGCCTGCTCAGCAAGCAGATCACGGGTTTCCTTCGGCACTCTGATCGTCGCAGTCGCCATATAGCTAGTCTATGGCGACATCATAAGGCGACAACCTAGAGTCAGACGAGAGCGCCGACCCGCGACGTGCCGTTACCCGCCGCGTGCAGAGCCCGGACCGTAGCGCCTTCGATGTCGGTCGTGGCCATCTCAGAGGAACCGCATATCAGAGGAACCGAGGCAGGGCGAGTACCTCTGGCCCACGGACCCTCTGGAACCGTCCCGGAGGCGATACGGAATCACTGTCGTAGGAGCCGTCTCCTTTGTTCACATCGTGCGCACTCAGCTCGCCAGGCTGCGGTGGTAGGAGCGAACGTCCTCGTAGGCGGGAAGCAGGCCGGTACGGGCCGCCTCGGCCAGGCTCGGCGCGGCGCGATCCTTGTCGGACAGGGTCACGGTGATCGGGCGGCCGGTCCGGTCGGTGTCAGGCCAGTCGATGCCGAGTTCGGGATCCAGCGGGTTGATGCCGTGCTCGCGTCCGGGAGCGTACGACGTCGAGCACAGGTAGGTCACCGCTGATCCGTCGGCCAGCGACATGAACGCATGCCCGAGCCCTTCGGAGATGTAGACCGCCTGACGGTTGACGTCGTCCAGTAGCACTGTGTCGCTGCGTCCGAACGTGGGCGAGCCGACCCGGATGTCGACGACGACGTCGAGCACCGCACCGCTGACGCAAGTGACGTACTTGGCCTGCCCGGGCGGCACGTCGGCGAAGTGCACGCCGCGGATCACCCCGGCTGCCGAGATCGAGACGTTGGTCTGGACGACGTCCGGGCGGTGGCCGACGTACGGCGCGAGAAGGTCGCCGCGAAACGACTCGAGAAAGGCGCCGCGGTCGTCGGCGAACTGCCGGGGTGTCACGGTCCACGCACCCTCGATGGCCATCGGCACGATCGACGGTCCCGTCACGGCGCTCCCACCTCCGCCACATCCGCCTGTTCGAGCAGTCGCAGCAGGTAGGTGCCGTAGCCGGATTTGGCGAGCTGTTCCCCGCGCTGGCGCAGGTGTTCGTCGTCGATGAAGCCCATACGCCAGGCGACCTCTTCGGGGCAGCCGATCTTCTGACCCTGCCGAGCCTCGATCACCCGGACGTACTCGCCGGCGGCCATGAGGTTGTCGAAGGTTCCGGTGTCCAGCCACGCGGTGCCGCGCGGGAGCACCTCGACGCGCAGTTTGCCGCGTTCGAGGTAGCGGCGGTTGACGTCGGTGATCTCGTATTCGCCACGCGCCGAGGGCTCGAGGTCGCGCGCGATGTCCACGACGTCGCTGTCGTAGAAGTACAGGCCGGGCACGGCGTAGTTGCTGCGTGGCTGGGCCGGCTTCTCCTCGAGGCTCAGCGCGCGCCCGGCGTCGTCGAACTCGACGACGCCGTAGGCGCTGGGGTCGGCGACGTGGTGGGCGAAGACGACGCCGCCGTCGATCTCGGAGTACTGGCTCAACCGGGTACCCAGTCCGGCGCCGTAGAAGATGTTGTCGCCGAGGACGAGGGCGACGCTGTCCGATCCGACGAAGTCCGCACCGATGACGAAGGCCTGCGCCAGCCCGTTGGGCGTGGCCTGCTCGGCGAACGAGATCGACACGCCGAAGTCCGAGCCGTCACCGAGCAGCGTTTCGAACTGCTCGCGGTCGCGCGGGGTGGTGATGACCAGGATGTCGCGGATGCCGGCCAGCATCAGCGTGGTCAGCGGATAGTAGATCATCGGCTTGTCGTAGACCGGTAGCATCTGCTTGCTGGCCGCGACTGTCAGGGGGTGCAGCCGGGTCCCTGAGCCACCCGCCAGAATGATTCCTCGCATGTGCGCCTACGATAGCCGCGCCACGCATCACTATGAGGAAGGGCTCCATGCGAGTTCTCGTCACCGGCGGGGCCGGTTTCATCGGGTCGAACTACGTCCGTCGTGCGCTGTCCGGGGACTATCCCGGGCTGGCCGAGGCCCAGATCGTCGTGCTGGACAAGCTCACGTACGCGGGCAACCTCGCCAACCTCGATCCGGTGGCGGAATCGGACCGCTTCACGTTCACCGAAGGCGACATCCTCGACGCCGCACTCGTCGACCAGCTGGTCAAGACCTGCGATCAGGTGGTGCATTTCGCCGCGGAGAGTCACGTCGACCGCTCCATCACCGGCGGCGCCGACTTCGTCATGACCAACGTCGTGGGCACGCACACCCTGCTCGACGCCGCCCGCCGCCACGGCGTGGACCGGTTCGTGCACGTCTCCACCGACGAGGTCTACGGGTCGATCGAGACCGGATCGTGGGCCGAGGACCACATCCTCGAGCCGAACTCGCCGTACAGCGCCAGCAAGGCCGGCAGCGACCTCGTCGCGCTGGCCTACCACCGCACCCACGGCGTACCGGTCAGCGTGACCCGCTGCTCCAACAACTACGGCCCGTACCAGTACCCCGAGAAAGTCATTCCGCTGTTCGTCACCAACCTGCTGGACGGCAAGCACGTCCCGCTCTACGGCGACGGGCTCAACGTGCGCGACTGGCTGCACGTCGACGATCACTGCGCGGCCATCGAGCTCGTCCGCTCGGGCGGGCAGACCGGCGAGATCTACAACATCGGCGGCGGGCGCGAGCTGACGAACAAGGAGATCACCGGCTACCTGCTCGATGCGACCGGCCGGAACTGGGACTACGTCGACTTCGTCGAGGACCGCCTGGCGCACGACCGCAGGTACTCCGTCGACGACTCCAAGATCCGCGCCGAGCTCGGTTACGCACCGCAGCGCAGTTTCGAAGCCGGCCTGGCCGAGACCGTGCAGTGGTACCGCGACAATCGCGCGTGGTGGGAGCCGCTGAAGGATCGCTGACGCGGCCGCAGGCCTCGAGCGCCACGGCCGACGTCTCAGTCGTCCAGCAGCAGATCGAGTACCCGGAGCATCGCCTGCATGCGCCGGGTGTTCGCTGGGATGCTGCGCCGCTTGACGGCCCGGTTGTGCCGGTGTCGCCAGCCGCGCAGGAACAGCAGCAGCGCGACGGCTACCTGCCTGCGCCAGGGCATGGCCCCGGCCATGGCCATGGCGTGGCGCAGCTCGGCCGGGTCCGCGAGGCGCGCGGCGGCGGCCAGCGGGTCCGGCGCGGACATCACCACCTTGACGATGTCGTGCGCCAGCGCGCGGCGTCCGGCGTCCTCCCAGTCGACCAACGCGAGCCGGCCGTCCGGCAGCCGCAGGACGTTGCCCAGGCCGGGGTCGCCGTGGCTGGGCCCGACGGTCATCGGCCGCACGTCTGCGAGCGCTGACTTCGCGCGCCGTTCGAGCCAAACCCGGTCGAGTTCAGCGGGCCACAACCCGTCTGGCGCCCCGGCGACGAGACCGGCGAAGGCGGTCAGCGCACGCTCGCGCTGTTCGGCGTCGAGCACCTCGTGTGTCACGCCGGTGTGCGCCCACAAGGCCGCCAGCTGATCGATGAGCTGATCCGCCACCTCGGATGCCCCGGCGGTGTCGCCGACCCGCACCGGCACGCCGTCGATGACCTCTTCGACCACCCAGTCGGCCACGCCCAGTGACGGCAGCCGCGTGGCCGATCCGGACTCGAAGATGCGCGGGATGACGAACGGCCCCTGCCCGTACAGCATCGCCTGCACGCGCGCGCCGGTGACCAGCGGTGTTCCGACCGAGGCGGCCAACCGCTGATGCACGACCAGCGACGCCATCGTGCCGTGACGATGGCCGAGCAGGTAGAACGACCGGAACCGCAACTGCTCCTTGGTACGCATGGCGCCGGCCACGACGACATCGGCCGCCGCCAACGACCGGGCGACCTCGCGGCGTTCGGTACTCAGCAAAGACGCGCCGGTGCGATGGTTGACGAACAGCCCACGCGCGGGGAAGCCAGCGTCGAGATCGAGCGCGGCCGAGAACGCGACGCGGTTGTCGGTGAAGAACGAACGACGGCGCCATGTGACGAGACCGCGCCGAGGCACGGTCGAGCTCGTCCGCTCGATGGCAGCGGACCACTCGAGCGCTCGGACCGAATCGGCGCTGGTAGGCGAGGTGACTGGCATCCCGTAAGGTAAGCGGTCCAACTCGTGGAATTCAGTGATTCCTCCATGAGAGTTTTCTCAGAATTGACCTAGGCGTGCTGTAGCCCGCCCCTGGTGGGCGCGGTATGTTGACGGCCATGAGTGCGGACCTCGACGTGGAGCCCGAGGTCGTGTGGCAGCCCGATCCGAGCCGCGTGAGCCGCAGCCGCATCAGCGCCTTCCGTGACTGGCTGCGTGCTCGGGGCATCGTCGAGGCCCACGACTACGACACACTGTGGCGTTGGTCCGTCGACGATCCCGGAGCGTTCTGGGCCGCCGTGGCGCGCTATTTCGACGTCACGTTCCACGACCAGCCGACCGCCGCGCTGGCCGAGGCGTCCATGCCTGGCGCCCAGTGGTTTCCCGGCGCCACGCTGAACTTTGCCGAGCACGCCCTTCGTCCCGGAGCCGGCAAGGACGACGCCGACGAGGCCGTGGTGTTCCGCGCCGAGTCCGGCGTCCGTGTCGTCCTCACCTACGCCGACCTGCGCCGTCGCGTCGCCGCCGTCCGGGCTGGGCTGGTCGAGCTGGGCGTGGGCCGCGGTGACCGGGTGGCCGCCTTCGTCGGCAACACCCCGCAGGCGCTCATCGCGCTGCTCGCCACGGCGAGCCTGGGGGCCGTGTGGTCGTCGTGCTCGCCTGATTTCGGCGCCCGCGCCGTCGCCGACCGGTTCACCCAGATCGAGCCGAAGGTACTGATCGCCACCGGCGGTTACTCGTACGGCGGGCGGTACTTCGACGTGTCGGCGACCGTCGATGCCGTACGTGAACAACTGCCCGGCCTGGCCGCCACGATCATGGTCCCGTCAGCAGCAACGGACGATTCGCAGCCGGACGACCACGTGCTGCCAGGCGAGGGATTGGTGCACTGGGACGACCTGCTGGCCCGCCACGACGGCGCCGC